>CANHCU010000021.1 GCA_947459185.1 Planctomycetaceae bacterium
ACGCCACCGATGAGTCGGTGCTCTTCCGGGCCCGCGACTGGGCGGAGGTTCGGCCCGAATGGGGGCTGGCGGGCAATGCCGCCTTCGTCATTGCCGACCGCAGCCGAACGGCAGGGCTCAACCTCGGTGGCCGCTGTTTCCTCCACGAGTACTGCTCGGCGAAAGACCCAACGGGGAAGGTGCTCGAGCTGATCATGACCGCCCCGCTGGTCGTGACCAGCTGGATCGGGCTGCAGTATTTTGCCTCCGCCGTCGACAATCAGGCCTTCGGCAGCGGAAGCAAAGTCATTCACGACGTGGTGGGTCAGTTTGGCATCCTTGAGGGGAACGGTGGCGACCTGCGGGTTGGCCTCCCCTGGCAGGCGGTTCACGATGGCACCAAACTGCAGCATGAGCCGCTGCGGCTCACGGTCATCATCGAGGCCAGCCGGGAGCGCGTTGCCGACATTCTCAATCGGCACTCAGGCGTGCGGGATCTCGTCACCCACAGCTGGCTTCGGCTCGTGGTCGAGGATGCGGGAGCACGCTACCGTTGGACGCCCACGGCTGGCTGGCAGCTGCTCTGACTGGCGACCGGATTGACGGGGCTACTGCATCAGGCCCGATGACGGGGTCCCAGCCACCTGCCGCGTCTCCCACGGACGGAAGGCGGCCCAGACGGGATTGTGATCCGATACCTCGAGTGCCTTGTCGATCGACAGACCGAAGGTGTTCTGCAGGTCGAGCACGCCCCACCGACCCGTGTATTCGGTGGTGGTGCGGGTGTCGAAGATGAGGTTGTCGTAGGTCTTCGAACGACGCGTGTTGGTGGTCACGCCCGACACGGCCCAGCCCACGCCCGGGACCTGCTTGATCTTGCCGAACTGTGGCGGGCCGGCGTTCAAGTCGCCCAACAGGATCACGTCGTCCTCGTCAGGCCGCAGGGCCTTCATCTCCATGAACACATCCGCCAGGGCATTCACTTCTGCCGACACTTCGTCTGGGTCAGTGTGGGTGTCCACGAGCCAGAAGCTGAATCCGCTTTCGGGCGGGTTGGCGCGCACGCGGAACCGGGCATGCAACGGCGGACGATGCAGCCGGTCGCCCGGATTGGGCGATGTGCCCACCGACGACGGATCGACCTCGATTCGAGTCGAGTCGTAGATGAACGTGTATTGCTCCTTGCTCACGGTGCGACCCAGCCGGGGACCGATGACAAACTGGTAGCGTCTGCCGTCGGCGTTGATCGCGCTGAGAAACTGTGGGATGACGGAGTCTGACTTTGCCCGCACCTCCTGAACTGCGACGATGTCGAACTTGCGGACCACTTTGGCCAGCACATCGACCACCTGCGGTTTGGCGATCTTCGATTCGCCAAACACCTGGATGTTGAAGCTACAGATCGTGATGGCGTCGGTGGGCTTGCCGCCGGCTAGCCCCGAAGCAGGGGCAGCAGCAGGCGCAGCGGCAGGGGCCGATGCCTGAACGGGCGCCGGAGCCGTTGGCAGCGGCGGTGGCAGCGCAGCCTGCTGCGGGGCCACCGGTGGCTGCAACGTCGGGGAAGGCAACGCGGCCGCTGGCGGAAGCGTTGGCATCGGCGGCAGCGCCGGCGGTGGGGCGAGCACCGTGGTCGCGGCCGGCATCGGCAGTGGCACGGGCAGGGGCAACGGCAGCGCCGGCGGAGAAGGCGCTGGTGCATACGCTGCTACCGACGGAGTCGCATAGACCGGCAAAGGTGGCGGCAGCGACACGGGCAACGGAGCGGCCAATGACACGGGCAATGGCGGCGGCAACGCGGCGGACTGATAGACGGGCGGGACAGGCTCGGCCGGAGGCGTGTAAGCCGGAGGCGTGTAAGCCGGAGGCGTGTAAGCCGGAGGCGTGTAAGCAGCCACCGGTGGCGGCACATATGCCGGTGCCGAAATGGCCACGGGCAAGGGCGGAGAAACCGGTGCCGCTATCGGACGAGGAACCTCTTGAATGGCGAGTGACTTCAGAGTGATCGGTGCGGTCGGCGCGGGTGCGTAGGAGATCGACACGAGCGGTGGCGAGGCCGGCCCCGGCTGCGGCTGAATCGGTGGCCGTGGCACAGTCGAGGCCGCCGCAGAGGGCACCTGCGAGATCGGCACGAGTCGCGGCAGCGGCGGCTGCGCTGCCATGTCGATCCGGACGAGGCGGGGCGACGACTCGGAAGCCTCGAGAACGCACGGATCGACTCCCCACGACGCGGCCATCGCCGTCGCGACAAGGCAGACCGCGATCAGGCGTGTGGCGATCCTTTTCCCCATGGCTTCCTTATCGGTTGCCAGAGGGCTGATTCGTGCGAGTTAACCGCCGATCGCCTCGAGGGCCTCGTTGGCCAGACGGGCCAGTCGCTCATCTCCCTGACCGGCGGCTCGTTTGAGCGTTCCGCGGGCCGCACCGGCCGCAGGACCGATTTTCCCGAGTGCCCAAGCCGCCCGCTGCCGCAAAGAGAGATCAGCCGACGACTCGACACAGGCCACCAGCACCGCCACCGCCTCCGCCGCATTCTTCCCAGATCGCCCCAGGAGCGTAATCGCCCAATACGCCGCTAGGGGATCGGGACTGTCTACGAGTTTGATCAGCGCCGCGACGTCCGCAGCTGGCGGCGTTCCAAGATCCTCGAGCGCCGCCACGGCGAACTCACGAACCCGTTCGTCGGCATCACCGCAGGCCGCCACGAGCGGCACCGCGGCTGCCGCGGCATCCTCGCCGGCCCGCGACAGCAGTTCGGCCGCTGCGGTACGCTGTTCGGGATCGTTCGAGGCGAGCTGTCTGCTCAAGCCCGCGACGTCAGGAATGGCTGCATCGCTCATCATCGCACCTCGCACACCTGTTGAAGGACTACGGCGCCGCCACCTTCCAAAGCACTGTCTCGCTTCGCAGATAGACATTTCCATCGGCCACCGCCGGCGTCGCCGTGAATGTGCCGGGAAGTTCATTCTCGGCGATGATCTTCGGCTCGCCATCGGTCGAGATGAGGAAGGTTTTTCCCTCCTTGTTGGCAGCGAGGATGACGTTGCCCGCGAGGATCGGACTGGCCCAGAACGAGCCCGCGAGGCGGATCTGTCCGCGTAGCTGACCATTGGCGGTGTCGCCGATGCAGAGCACGCCCGCGCGGTTGATGCAGGCGACCGAGTCGCCCCAGGCCAGCGGGCTGGCGATGCCGCAGGAGAGCTTGGTTGACTTCCATGCCGGTTTGGCATCGGCTTCCGTCGGCGACACGCAAGCGATCCCATCCGCCGGCACGTGCAGCATCGATCCCGATTCGGTGGTCATCGGAATGGCGGAACATTCGCCCTTCCACGACCAGACCGTTTTTCCGTCGGACACACGGTGCAGGTTCAATCCTCGAGGATTCTGCAGCAGCACGCATACGCCATGCTCGGGCGTCGTCAGCGGCAAGGGCGACGACCAGCTGGCCCGCTTCTCTCGCGGCACGATCCAGCGATCTTCTCCGGTGGCAGCATCCACTCCCAAGGCGAAGGCATCGCCCTGGCAGTCGATCTGCACCACCGCCGTGCCGTCAACGATCCGCGGGCTCGATCCCATCCCCACATCGTTGCCACTCCGCGGATGCTCGACCGCAAGGTTCCGCTGCCAGAGCAGCCGGCCGGCGAGATCGACGCAGAACAGATCGCACGACGAATAGAGCGCGACGATCCGCTTCCCGTCGCTGGCGGGCGTGCCCGCGGCCACAGCGCTCGTGGGATGCGCGAGCGTGCGGCCCGTCGCCCAGAACCGCCGATGCCAAACCGTGCGGCCAGTCGCCTTGTCGAACGCAATGATATGCAGTTGATCCTGACTCGCACCACTCGACGCGGTAACAACGACAAGATCGCCGACCACGATCGGACTCGACGCCCCCCTGCCCGGCAGGTCGACTTTCCACGCGATCCCATCGGCTTCGCTCCAGCGAGTACGAATCGCCTGATCCGTCGCCGCTCCACGGCCGCGAGGCCCGAGAAACTCCGGCCAGTCCGCCGCCACGGCCGCGACACACCAGAGCATCACGCTCACCACCATCAACAGTCGTCGCGTCGTCATGATCGAAATCTCACGTTGGGAAGGAAAATCGCTGGGGAGCCGGGATCGGCGGAAGCTCGAGGAGCTTTTGGATTTTTCGACCTTCTGAGGCATGTGCTGCCGTAGGTCGTGGAAGGAGAAAAATCCAACGCGACGAGACTTCTGCCGTCCCGGCGGTTTGGGCTACCAGACTCATCATTCAGGCCCCTTCTCATGTGCGGGCTGCGTTGCCAGCGGCGCGCCAAGCGGATCGCACACCCGCAGCTGAAACTTCCAGTCAGCCGCCCACGGTTCGGTCTGTTCGTTCTGGCAGCACTTCACCATCACGGTATTCGTGCCCTCGCGAAAGTCAGCCGTCGCCACATACTGATCGATCGCCTCGGAGGCGTGGTAGATCTCGTGGGCCATGGCGGGCTTGCCGTTCACCCAGACAGCCACGGCACACGGGCTGCCGATCCGCACCTCGGCCGGCCCGCTCCGGGGCATCACCACATCGGCGACGGCGTAGGCGAGCACACCCTTCTTCGTCGCGATAGCGGCGTTGAGGTCGATCGCACCATGCTTGTCGGCCGACGCGACGTCCTTCCACTGGCCGGTCTCAGGCCGTGCGGGCAGAGCGGCCTCCGGCGGATAGGCCTTCGCAAACCCCACGCCCTTGGCATTGTCAAACTCCTCGCTCACCCGCCAGTTCCTCACGAAGCCAAGCACCTCCGCGACATTCACCTTCTCGCCATGCTCGGAGAGCCACGCCGCGATGCGTTCGATCTGGTCAACGTCACGGGCGGCGGCAAGACACTCGCGATGCGTTGCTTTCTGCGCCGTCTCGCCAGCGGCTGTCACGGCGACGAGCTTCTTCTCGACCGCCTCGCGGCGGAGGTCGAGCGCCGGATCATCGAGCATCCCGTCGAGCAGGCCCGCGGCACGAGATGGATCGCGATCTTTGAGCCAACCAAACGCCAGGGTCCGAACACGTGCCGGCTGTTTCCTTTCGGCCACGACCGCCGTGAGCGCGTCGGCCGACAGCGAGTCGCCCGCCCGCTCGACGGCCCGTTCGATGCCGCTGCGGAGCCAGTTGCCACCCGCCGGCGTGGCATCGGCAAACGCCGCCAGGCAGGGAACGATCCAGTCGGCGGAAATTCCCGCGATTCGATCGGCTTGGGCAGCCAGCGCCGCCTGCCCGCTCGTTCCAGTCGCCTTGGCGAGTTCCGCCGCGATCGCCACCGCCTCGGCGACGGTCTGCGGTGGTCCATCCGCAGCCGACACCGTTGCGTGAGTCGACATCCCGGCCACGAGTGCCAGACCAAACCAGACCGCGGCTCGTGGTGCTTCTCGTCTCATGGTGAACCCCAGTGGTTTCAAACTGTTCGCCTCGGACAGCCGTCAGCCCTTTGGGCCAGTCTATCAGGCGACCTGTTGTTGCGGCGGCTTCGCCCTTGCAACGCGGCGGGTGGTCGTCGGCCTGCCTGAGTTGACACGTGTTCACTAATGCGACAAAATAGGTTAATGATTGGTTAACTTTAAGAATCGGAGGGTGGCGGAATGGCAAGCGTATCGGCATTCGACGCCAAGACGAGGTTCGGTGAGTTGCTTAAACGCGTCGCGCGGGGCGAGGAGGTTGTCATCACCAGGCACGACAAGCCAGTCGCCCGCATCGTTCCGGAGGGCGGCGCCGGTGGTGCGGCAGGGAAACGGGCGGCAGCCGCGTTGCTCGAACTGCAGAACGCCATCGGTCGCCGATCCAAGGGGGCGAGGCTGTCCGATGCCGAGGCCCGATCGGCCGTCGAGGAAGGACGACGCTGACGCATGGCCCTCGGCAGATTTGTCGCCGATGCCTCGGTCGCCATCGCTTGGGTGCATCCCGGGCATGCCACCGCCGCCAGCCAAGCCCTGCTGGCCTCGATCGTAGACGGGGCAGTTTTCGAGGTGCCGGTGATTTGGCCGCTGGAGGTTGCCAATGCCCTGCTCGTGCTGAGACGACGGGGCCGGCTCACCGAGCGTGAACGCAAGGTCGCGGCTGAAACACTTCACATGCTGCCGTATGTCGTCGATGCCGAAACAAGCATCCTTGCCTTCGGGCCGCTGTCGGAGATTGGCGCGAAGTACGGCCTCTCCGTGTACGACGCCGCGTATCTGGAACTTGCGAAACGACGTGGGCTACCACTGGCGTGCAAGGACGGCCCGCTGCTTGCCGCCGCCCGCAAGGCCCGCGTGGCCATCCGGACCGAAGCGTGAAGCGTCGGTGGTTCTCGACGCGCAGCCCACGTCCGAGACCGCCATCGACATGGCCATGAACGTCATCGCCGTCCGATGAACAGGGAGTTCCAGCTGCCGCCGGTGGGGCGGGAGCGGGCCCGCTCCACCGTGACGGCGAATCCCGCCTGCCCCATCCGCTCCACGAACGCCGGATCAGCATCGGCCGACCAGACCGCCAGACAGCCGTCGGGCCGGAGCGCCGACCTGATCATCGCCAGTCCGGTCGCGGAATAGAGCCGGCTGTTCGCCGCCGCGGTCAGGCCGCTCGCGCCGTTATCCACGTCGAGGATGATCGCATCGAACTGGCCGCGGCTCGTCTTCAGCACATCGACCACATCGCCGGCGATGACCTCCACGCGGGGGTCTGCCATGGCATCGGCGGCGAGCTTGTGGTCGGGGTTCTGGTTCCAGCGAATCACCGCCGGCATCAGTTCGACGACGACGACCGTGGTGTTGGAGCCGAGGGCACCCAAGGCCGCACGCAGCGTGAACCCCAGGCCTAGGCCACCGATCAACACCCTCGCGTTGCCAGACTGCTTGCCGATCTGGGCGCACGCGAGTTCGGCGAGCTTCTCCTCGGAGTGATGCTGCCGGGTGGACATCAGCTCCACGCCATCGACCCGAATCATGAACACGCCGTCGTGCTCATGCAGCGTCATCGGCCTGCCGTCGGGGGTCGTCGCCTGATCGAGCAGGATCGTCTTCTTCATGCCGGGCTACTGACCTTAGGAAATCTTCCCTCGCTTGCGCTGCGGGCTTTGATGGGGTAGCGCTACGGGCTTGGATGAGGTGGCGATTCGGCTTGGATGAGGTCAGTAAGGCCTCTGCACCGGCATCAACTGGAGATCGCGTGGCTGGCCGCCGGACGACATGCTGACCGTCCGCGGCTGGCCCGCGAACGCCCGCATCGGCGCTGTGAAGCGACTGCCATTAGCTCCCACGGTCCACGACGCCGCCAGCGCGTTGCGATCGACGGTGCCCGTGATCGGCTGGACTGTGCCGGAGAGCGTGTCGTAGAAGTTGCCCTTGATCGTTCCCTGCCGGTCAACGGCCAGCTGCTGGTAGTTGTGTGCCTGGTCGGTGTCCTGCGTGCCTGGCGGCAATACGGCAAACACGCCGAGCGGCAGCCAGTCGGAATCGGCCGGACCAACCGCATTCTGATGGCCCGCCGGCAGCACGAGCACACTCTGCAGACCATCGGCACCAGCGTCGGCGCCGCCGGCAGTTGCCACGGCGTTGCCACTGTCAGCCGCAGTGCCTGCTGCGGTGACAGGCTGCCCCAGCCAGGCGGTGATCGTCGCCACGTCAGCGTTCTTCCACCAATCGGCTTGCGCCTTCGCGGGCCGCCATGCCTGCGGATGCTTGGCGTACCACTCCGCCGTGAAGGCGACCGACTCGGCGGCGGCGGGCGTTGCGGCCGCGACGGTCGGTTGACCGGCGGAAGACTGCGCCGGCGTCGGCCGCGGGGTGGGAATCTGTTCCGGCGCGGTTGTGGTCGGTTTCGCTATCACCGCAGCGGTGGCTTCGGACTTCGCCGATGCTGCAGCAGTCGCCGGAGCAGAAGGAGCTGGCGTCGGCATCCGCGGCGGCGCAGCCGGGGGAGCGACTGCAGGCGGCCGACCTGCCACGCTCGGTGCCGCTGCCATGCGTGACGCACCGGGCACGGCCACCGGGCCAGGCACAACCACCATCCGTCGCCGAGGACGCAGCGCCGGCCCCACCACGACCGCCGCAGAGCTAGGTGCCGGCGTGACAACGGCGCCCGTCCCCGGCGCTGGCACGACGATCACGCCACGGCGGGCCAGCCGCCGCGGCGGCACAGCGCGAGCCTCACCGGGTGCCGCGATGCCAGCAGCTACCACCACCAGCACCATCATCCGCAGGCCCGAGTTGCACGTCACGGAAACACTCCTTGTTTCACTGTTAGAGAAGGCGAGGCACCGGGCACGCAGAGCCCGACGGACCGGCATCATACGAGTACGAACGCGGAGCCGCCAACACGAGACTGCCGCGGGGCAGCGGACCAACGCCACCCCGCTCCCGGCCTCAACACAGCTGCCAGCCCCTCTTCGCATAGAAACCCAGACGGGCACGTTTTTTACAGAATTTGCTGGGAGGTTTTTGTTGCTTGTGGACGGGTGATCACGTACACTTGTTTGCATGATTCGAACAGTTGAAGCGGTTGTTGACGAGCACGGTCAGGTGCGGCTTACCGAGCCGTTGCAGTTGCCCCGTTCGCAGCGGGCCTTGGTGACCATCCTTGACGAGGAACCGGTGCCGCAGATGCACGACACTTCCCTTCTGAGCGAGCAATCGCTGGCGGAAGATTGGAGTCGTCCCGAGGAGGATGCCGCGTGGTCATACCTCGCCGAGGATCGGTGACGCTCGTCCCGTTCCCCTTCTCCGATCTCTCCCAGTCGAAGCTTCGGCCGGCGATCATTCTGGCCAGCGCAGGCAGAGGCGACTGGATTCTCTGCCAAGTGACCAGCAATGCGTATGGCGACGAACGCGCAATGTCGCTCACGCAGAATGATTTTGAGGCAGGTGGGCTCCGCGTAACGAGCTACGCTCGACCCGGAAAACTCTTCACGGCTCATGAGTCGCTCCTTCGCACAGAGGCTGGAAGATTGCACGCCACGGCATTCGAAAGTGTGCGGGCTGGCGTACTGGCAGTCTTTGGATGAAGGACGTCCCAGGGAAACGCACGGGCCTCCTTACGATCGGGAGCCCGCCCCGCCCGCGAGGCGGGCAGTGCCAGACAGTGGTAAAGCTCCGCCTGGGGATGCCAAATCGCGGCCTGTATCAGTAGCCAGTAGCAAGTAGCCTGGATCGGGCGATGGCCGAAAACCACCGCAAGCCGTGCTCGCTGTTGCTCACTCCACGAGCGACCGCAGGTAGCCGATCGACTGCGGCACCTGTTCGGCAAAGAGCGGGCTGATGGGGGGCCGAGGGCGCGCGTTGTATAGTGCCTCCATGGCTCTCCTCCCTCGAGGCAACGGCCGCAGGCAACCTGACCGCGCGGGCAGCCGTCTTGTGGTCAGCCGGCCAGCAGCTATTGATGGGTGAGAATCCTTCTTTCCTTTTCGAGAGAGGTCGATGATGCGGAGCGTCATGCGAATTGGCGGCAGAGCCGTATGGTGCCTGCTTGCCGCCATCGGTCTGACCGCTGGGGTATGCCACGCCGGTGATCGCCCCAACATCCTCTGGCTCGTGGCCGAGGACACCTCGGCCAGCAGTCTGCCCTGCTATGGAAACACGCTGGCAAGCACGCCCACCCTCGATGCGCTCGCGGCGCGGAGCATCGTCTTCGAACGCTGCCTGACAAACCCGGTCTGCGCACCATCCCGGTTCACGCTCATCACGGGCATGCACGCTGCCTCCTGCGGTCCGGCCCACCACATGCGGGCCCAGGGAAAGATTCCCGCCGACCTGACCGGATTTCCGGCGCTGCTGCGGTCGGCGGGCTACTACACGACCAACAACGCGAAAACCGACTACAACGCCCCGATCGACGTCAAGCAGATCTGGAACGCCTCGGGGAAAGCCGCCCACTACCGAAATCGCCCCGAACCAAACCAGCCTTTCTTCGCTGTCTTCAATCACGAGGTCACGCACGAGAGCTGCCTTTTCCCGGAAAATGACCCAGACCTGCCGGTGCCGCCGACCGACCCAGCAACGGTGCGGATCCCACCCTACCAGCCCGACACACCGGAGATGCGTGCCGACTGGGCCAGGCAGACTGATCGGATCGCGTGGCTCGATCGGCAGATCCAAAGCAAGCTCGATGAACTCGAGGCGGCCGGCCTCGCCGACAACACGGTCGTCTTTTTCTTCGGCGACAACGGCGGCGTGACCCCGCGGAGCAAGCGATTCCTGCAGGACAGCGGCACGCGGGTACCCCTGCTAGTTCACTTCCCGCCGAAGTGGCGCCACCTCGCGCCCGCCGAGTCCGGGACGAGGCTGGCCGATCCCGTCGGCTTCGTCGATTTTTCAGCGACGCTCCTGTCGATCGCGGGTATTCAGGCGCCGCCACGCATGCAGGGGCGGCCCTTCGCCGGCCCCGCGGCCCGGACCAACGACCATGTCTTCTGCAGCCGCGACCGTATGGACGAGCGGTACGACATGTCGCGGTCTGTCATCGACCGCCGCTGGCTCTACATCCGGCACTTTCGCCCCGACGTCCCTTTCGTGCAGCCGATCGACTTCCTGTTCCGCGGCCGGGGATATCAATCGTGGGCTCGCGCGGCTCGAGACGGCTCGCTCACTCCCGCCACGGCACGGTTCTGGGGTCGTAAGCCGGCCGAGGAGCTCTACGACCTCGAGGCCGATCCAGACAACATGATCAACCTGGCAGCCGATCCTGCCCATCGCGACGAGATCGTCCGCCTCCGGGCGGCGCTGCGACAGCATGCGATCGAGATCCACGACAATGGACTGCTGCCAGAGGGCTCGCCGCTCGAGGGCTACGACGAGTCGCGCGACCCAGTCGCTTTTCCTGTGGAGCGGGTGTTCGACCTGGCCGTGCTTGCCTCGGAAGGCGATGCGAGGAGCCTTGCGACGTTTACCGATGCTCTCGACGATCCATCCGAGCCCGTCCGCTGGTGGGCTGCTCAAGGCTGCACGATGGTCGCGAGAGGAGCCGACGGCGAAGGCTTCCCGAACGTCACTGAAGCCGCACTGCAACGAGCGCTCAGCGACGACTCGGCGGCTGTCCGCGTGGCGGCGGCTGAGGCTTTCGCGACAGCGGTCCGTGCCGAGCCCGCCATAAAGGTTCTCGAAGAAGTGGTGCGAACGGGTGATCGTTGGCCGAAGCTTCAGGCCCTCAACGTGCTCGACCGCTTAGGCGAGCGGGCCCGACCGTCGCCTTCCACGCTCAGAGACGCGCTTGCCGAAGCGGAACGCGCCGCCGTCTCCGACAACGCTCCGGGCGGCAGTGCCAATCAATACACCCGCAATCTGCTCACCCACCTGATCGCATTGCTTGAGGGGATCGAGCAACCGTTGGTCTATCCTGAGTTTCGCTGACCGCGCCCCAGACGGCATCGCCATCAGCGTTTTCGATCGACACGCGAACCTTCGCGGCAGTGCCCTCCTGCGGGTCGAAAAAGCAGACGTCACTTCTTGCCCGCGGGGCCCTGCGATGACAGCGCGAACGTGAACTTCGTCGATCCCGTCGCGACCGTGGCCGAGAGACCCGATTGGTCGGCGAGACTGTAGACCTTCGGGGAGATCCATCGCGTGTCACTCGGGGACGTTCCCTCGGAACGGGCAACGGTGACCACGTGCGTGCCCGGCAGCGCACCGTCCCGCGGGCTGAATGTGCCAACCTTGAATCGTCCCTCTACGTCAGTGACGCCCGTTGCAGGCCGGCCTCCAGCCGTGGGCTGGAAAATAACAGACGCTTCCGCGAGCGGCTTGCCATCCAGCGTGACAACGCCTTCGGCAGGAAGAAGGCCCGGCCGGGACGGCCCACACCCTGCGGCGGTCGCCACCAAAAGCATTATGACCGGACCGATCATGAAGAAGCGCGTCATGAGGAAGACCGCCGTTCGCATACGCCACTCTGTCATCAGATCAAGGCGAGCGAACAGCATCGGTCAAAATCCTCCCGGCGTAAATCCGTCGGCGACCGCCCCCAACTGCTGGAGGGTCCACATGTCCACATTGTCGTTGATAAATCGAACTGCTCCATCACCCATAGTAAAAGAAACTCCGCCCGGATGGGCAGACTTGAAGCCATTTGCAGTCACGCCGTTGCAGTTGGCGGAGCAGCCGATGACCCCGTCGTTGCCCGCGGCGGTCACGTTTGCAAGAGTCAGCCTCGTGGAGTAATTGAGGGGAATGGTCGTGCTCAAGAAGCCGTCGCCGTTATCACCACTCCCCGGGGTGATTGCTCCCCAACCGTTCTCGGAAATCGCGCGCTGGCCCACGAGGTGCTCACCGATGAAAATTGTCTTGGAAAGGCCATCGAGGATATCCCGCATTCTCGACGCGGGCAGCGTGGCCCCAGAGCGATTGTCTTGCCTGACCGTGAAAGGGCCGCTTCGCAGCCCTCGCGATGGGGGATCTCTGAACAGTCCGCGGCTTGCGTAGCCGGGCGATCCTTGGAAGTAGGTGCTCGACCAGGAACTGATGCATCTGCAGGCTGCGCCTCCCGCACCGTTCTCTGTACCGGCCGACCAGACTCCGCCTCCCGAGGCCGCATAGTTGGCAACGAAGACGCCCGATTGTGTTTTACTCGTCGGGCCGTAGGGATCGCTCGGACAGAAGTAGGCGCCGATCCTGTGCCTGCTAAGCGTCCTGCCATCGACCGTCACCGATTCAATAGCGACCAACCAATTGGAGGATTGAACGGCTTGCGCGTAGAGTCTGTCCTCCTCGATATAGGGAAGCAGGGAATGCTTCAGGCTGGCACGGTATTCACTTGCTGCGGGAGGCGCGAAGTAGATACGCCACGATGCATAGGGAAACTCCCGCCTGGCGTCGTGATAGTTGTGCAGCGCCAGCCCGATCTGCTTGAGATTATTGCCGCACGAGGACATCCGAGCCGCCTCGCGGGCCGCCTGCACGGCCGGTAGCAGCAAACCGACGAGCGTGCCGATGATCGCGATTACCACCAGCAACTCGACGAGCGTGAACCCCCTGGATCGCCGCGGTTGGGCGAGCCGATCGACTGAATCGAGAACCATGCTTTGCTTCTGGAGCATAATTACCCTCCCGGCTGGGGGTGCAGGCCAACAAACCACGTCGATCGAGGAACGCAAGGAGCGGTAAATCGCCAGTTTTGGAAGGCTTGTAACCCTCCCCGGTCAGTATTAGCCGTACGATACGGAATCCCACGTTTCCGAAAGGGCATGGGCACGAAAATCCGGAACCCTCACAGCCGGGGGTCGTCGGGCCGGTTTGGCCGTTGCCGAACGTGGGAAACCCGCTCGTTGGATAATTCCTTCCATGGATCCAGCATCTGTCGCTCCTCCATCCGCTGAGTTTATTTCCCAGGTCACCCGGGCACAGCGGATGCTCTACGGCTTCATCACCACGCTCATCTGGCGGCCTGCCGACGTGGAGGACGTCCTCCAGGAAACAAACCTCGTACTCTGGCGAAAGGCGGCCGAGTTTGACCCCCGCCGGGACTTCATGCCGTGGGCTCTCCGAATCGCCCAGTTGCAGGCCATGGCCCACCTCAAGAAGCAGCGGCGACGGCCGCTCTACGACACCGACCTGCTCGACCGGATCGCCGACGAGGCCATCTTGGATGCGGCCGTGGCCGATGGACGGCGGCAGGCCCTCGCGCACTGCCTGCAGAAACTGCCCGAGAAGCACCGCTCCTTGGTGGCCGGCCGCTACGAACCCGGCGCGTCGGTCAACATGATGGCCGCCGCGATGGGCAAGCAGCCCAAGGCGGTGTCGGAGACGCTCCGCCGGATCCGCCGCACGCTCCTTGACTGTATCGAAAGCACGCTCATCGCGAAGGCCGCCACATGATCCATACCATCGATACCGTGAATCGTCAGTGGTCTCCGTCCGAAAGGTTCGAGGAACTTCTCAACAGCCTGCTCGACGAGACGCTCTCGGAAGCCGACGAGGCCGAACTCGCTGGACTCTTGGCCAAGAGCGAAGCCGCTCGCAGACGATATCGCGAATGGATAGAACTCCATGCCTCGCTGCATTGGGACTACGCCGCAGCCGCGACGCCGCATCGTGAAACGACACGTGCCGGAGAAGAATCCCTCCTGTCGTTGGCGACAGCGGCAGACGAAGCACATACGCGTCGCGTTGGCCGCGGCATGATGCTGGTGGGCGCATCACTCTCGATGGCAGGGCTGCTGGCCCTGGCCATCAGCTGGGTTACAGTATTGCAACTACCCCGCGGACGCGCCGGCCACGAACCCTCGATAACAACTCCCGTTATGGCTGATTCGATCGTGCTCGTGGCGGCGGTCGACGGGGCCGCGTCATGGAGCGACGGTGGTCAGGTCGTCTCCGATCTTGCCATCGGCAACCGGCTCGGTGCCGGCACGGTGAGCCTTGACGGCGATTCTGCGTTCATGACTCTTCGCTTCGACGACGGCACGGTGGTGACGCTCACCGGCGAGTCGATGCTCGAATTCGACGCCCGTTGGCAGAAAAACCTGGTGCTGCGGCATGGATCGTTGTCGGTGAATGCCAGCCCGCAACCGCCCGGGAGGCCGATGCTCATTCGTACGCCTACCGCCGAAGTGGAAGTGGTGGGCACGATCTTTTCCCTGTCGGTCGACGCGCAGAACACACATGTGGGGGTGGAGGAAGGGAGCGTACGGTTCCTGCGACTCGCAGACGGGCAATCGGTCGCCGTCAATGAGCAGAGCGTGGCAACGGCGTCGCTGGTAGCCACGCGACCGCTGGAGGTGGCCCGTCCGGCTGCGGTACCCTCATTCTATAAACAGTCGTTGGTTAACGCTGCCGGCAGCGACGCTGGGCTGAAGGCCGAGCCGTATATCGCCGGCCGCGGGCACGACGGCCTGCCGGTCATTCATTACGGATGCAAGGTACGGAGCGGAGATATCGGCTTCGTCACCGTAGACGAAGGCAGTGTGATATCGGTCCGGCTGCGGACTGCGACGCCCGAAACGATCCGAGTGATGCTGAGCATGCGGCGGCCTGGCGGTGGGTTCGCTGGCAACTTTGAGGCTAAGATTCCCATTGAGGCAATGCCCGTCGTCGATGGCGGCAATGGAGCCGCCGACGGCTGGCGCTGGATCGACATTCCCATTCGAGATTTCCTTTCGCTCGCGAGCGATTTTCCCAGCCTGACGCCCGGCCACGCGGTGGGATTGATGCTGATCGATACGTTCACGGCTGCGGCCAATCTGGAAGTAGCTGAAGTCTCTGTCCAACGGCAGGCCGTCGAAACTGATGCTCGCTAGGGAACTCGCCCAAGAATTGGAGGGCGGCACGGGGCGCGATTCGCATGAAACATGTCAGCCATGAGATTCTGGTGGCCGCGATCACTCTAGCCGTGATTCTCGGCCGTGGTCCCGGCCTTGCCGCAGCGGAACTGGGTTTCCAGCCCGATAACGACGGCTACAAGCAGGTCGTCGTGCCCTTCTTCCGCAAGCACTGCGCTGAGTGCCATGTGGGCGAAAAACCAGAGGGCGAGTTTTCGATCACCAAAAAAGAGCTGGGCACCGACTTCGCCAACCCCGTCTACCGCGGCAAGTGGCGGGAGATCGTCAACGTGCTCAACTCCCACGGCATGCCGCCGGAAGACAAGCCACAGCCCGATGCCACCGAGGCGGCCGCCGTCGTCGATTGGATCACGAAGCAGGCCGTGGCGGCTGAGGTGTCGAAGCGGGAACAGTCGGTCGTGCTCCGCCGACTCAATCGGGCGGAATACAAAAACACCGTCCGCGACCTGGTGGGCATCGACTTCGACACATCTGTTTTCCCGCAGGATCCGCCCGCGGGCGGCTTCGATAACAACGGCGGCGCCCTCACGATGTCGCCCATGCAGATCGAACAGTATCTGTCCGCCGCTGATCAGATCCTCGACCAGGCGCTCGTCGAGGGGAAGCAGCCAGACATGATCCGCTGGAAATTCGACCCAGTGCCCAAGTCGAACGACAGCAACCGCGTTCGCCTTGATCCGAAGAACAACCCGATCGTCAACGGCGGCAACAACGCGTACGAAGGGGACTGGGTGGTCGTCCACCACGAGAGCTGGGACAAGAACGTCAACGCCCGCGACTTCCGCGTGCCGCAGCCGGGCACCTACATCGTCCGGGCCCGCGTGGCTGGCAAACGGCCGTCGCGAGACGACGTCGTGAAATCCGCCGCGGCGATCCTCAAGAAGCGGCAGGAGGAGCAGAATGCCAAGCAGCCCGAGCGGGCGACACAGAACCAGTCGCAGTACGACAACAACCTGAAGCACTTCAGCGTCGACCCGATGTACGACTACGGCCCGGCCCGACTCAAGCTGGTCGTGCAGTTAGGATCACAGCCGCGGACGGTAGCGGCGTTCGACGTCGAAGGCACGCCCGACAATCCGCAGATTGTGGAGTTTCCGGTGCGGTTCACGACCGAGTCGGCCGGCGTGACGTTGTCTTACGCCTACGACATTCCCAAGGTACTGGAGAATTTCTGGCTCCAGGGCAACGACGAATTCGCCCGCCCTGAGGCGATGATCGACTGGCTGGAACTCGAAGGGCCGATCTACGACGCCTGGCCTCCCTCGTCGCACACGAAGATTCTCTTTGATTCACCACTGAAGTCGGAGAATCTCAGCGACTATGTGCGGGCCGTCCTGGAGCGGTTCATGAGCGAGGCCTACCGGCGGCCCGTGACGAAGGAGGAGGTTGACGAGAAGTTTGAGCTCTATGTCGCCAACGCCAAGGGAAAAAAGTCGTTCGTCGAGAAGGTCAAGGTGCCGCTGACCGCGGTGCTCACCAGTCCCAGCTTCCTCTACCTCGCGGAGGCCCATCCGGGGAACTTTACAGAACCGCTCACCAACCACGAGCTGGCCACACGGCTGTCGTACTTCCTCTGGTCGAGCCAGCCCGACGCCGAACTGCGGCAGCTCGCCGACTCGGACAAGCTCACCAACCCCAAGACCCGCCAGGAACAGGTCGATCGGATGCTGGCCGATCCGAAGGCTGATGCCCTCGTCAAGAACTTCGCCGGGCAGTGGCTGGGGCTGCGGGAGGTGGGGGCGAATCCGCCCGCGCCCGACCTCTACCCGCAATATGACCGGCATCTGGAGGTATCGATCGTGGGCGAGTCGGAGGCGTACTTCAAGGAGTTTCTCCAGCACGACCTCGATGCCCGCCAGATGATCAAGAGCGATTTCGTGACGATCAACGAGCGACTTGGAAGGTTCTACGGCATTCCCAATGTCCGCGGCGATTC
Organism: Planctomycetaceae bacterium; assembly: GCA_947459185.1. Lineage (GTDB taxonomy): Bacteria > Planctomycetota > Planctomycetia > Pirellulales > UBA1268 > CAMCQY01. The sequence goes on from CANHCU010000021.1 coordinate 17,164, forward strand.
CTATCAAAAGGTGAGCGTGCCCAAGGGCGTGGCCCGTGGTGGCATCGTGACGCAGGCTTCGATCCTCACGACCACCTCCAACGGAACGCGAACCTCACCGGTGAAACGCGGCACCTGGATCCTCAAGACGCTCCTCGGCACCGACCCAGGCCTGCCGGTTGCCAACGCCGGCGAGATCTCGCCGAAGGTGCCCGGCATCGACAAGGCGACCGTGAGGCAGCGGCTCGAGATCCACCGGCAGCTCACGCAGTGCGCCCGCTGCCACAACAAGATCGACCCGCTCGGCTTCGCCCTGGAAAACTTCAACGCTGCGGGCGACTGGCGGGAGCAGGAGGGGTTTGGCTACAAGGGCCGGGTGCAGCAGAACGATCCGAAAATCGATGCTTCATCGAAGATGCCCGACGGCACGAAGATCGTCGGCGTCGCCGGCCTGCAGGCGGCGATGCTCAAGCAGGAAGACCTTTTCTTGAAGTCACTCTCCACGCATCTGACAACCTACGCTCTGGGCCGGGAACTGGGCCTCGCCGACCAGCCACTGATCGACGGGACCGTGGCGGCGATGAAAGAGAACGGCACGACGGTTCGGTCGCTCGTCAAGGCGATCGTCGCCAGCGACGCCTTTGCGGCCAAGTAGCAGCAGACCTGACACACGCCAGGCAACAGACCGCCAGGCACAAGACCGCCAGGCACAAGACCGCCAGGCACAAGACCGCCAGGCACAAGACCACCAGGCACAAGACCACCAGGCAACGAACACGATCCAGAGGACCCTATGAACGGTTTCAGCAGTGGACGACTCTCGCGGCGGCATGTCCTGCGGGCGGCAGGGGCGGCGGTGTCGCTGCCGTTCTTCGATGCGATGCTGCCGCGGGCCTGGGCCCGGCCATCGACCTTCGAGGCACTGCCTAAGTCGGAGGCGGTGCAGCCGCGGATGCTCTGCTGCTACGTGCCCAACGGCGTCAACATCATCGACTGGGTGCCGGCCGACTCAGGCGATAACTACACCCTCTCCCCCACGCTCAAGGCCCTCGAGGAATATCGCAACGACTTCACCGTCGTGACCGGCATGGGACATCCGCATTCCAAGGGTGGCCACAGCGGCGCCGACACCTGGCTCACCGGGGCAGACCTCGCCTCGAAGCCGGGCGCTGACTACACAAACTCCGTGTCGATCGACCAAATGGTCGCGGCCTTGCACGGCCCGCACACGCGGTATGCCTCGCTGCAACTCTCCGACGGCTCGGGCACCGGTGGTGCCGGCCACAGCCACACGCTGTCGTTCGACGCGACAGGTACCCCCCTACCCGCTGAGAACTCGCCACGTCGGCTCTTCGAACGGCTCTTCGTGCCTGAGTCGGCGGCCGACAAGGCCGCCACGCTCGCCCGCTATGCCGAGCGGCGTTCGATCCTCGATGCGATCAGTGGCGATGCGAAGTCGCTGCATCGTCGGCTGGGCACGACCGATCAGAAGAAGCTCGACGAGTATCTCTCGAGCGTCCGCGACACCGAGAAGCAGGTGGAGCGGCTCGAGCAGTGGATCGACCGACCGAAGCCGCAGGTCTCCGACAAGGGATTGCAGTTGGAGAGCAAGCCGGGCGACGCACACGACCGGCCGATGTGGATCGACGTGATGCTGGAACTGGTCTACCTGTCGTTCCTCACCGACACCACCCGCGTGATCACGTTCGAGTGGTCCCGCGAAGCCGGCGGCTTCGGAATGGGTGGCGAGAACCACCACGAACTCTCGCACCACGGCGGCGACGCCGGCATGCTGGCCAAGCTCGCCGTCATCGACAAAGCGTTCCTCGGAAAGCTCGGGCGGTTCATGGGGATGCTCAAGAAGACAGCCGAGGCCGACGGCTCGATGCTCGACCGCACCGTCGTCGTCTACGGCAGCGGTATGAACTCCGGCAAGGGAGGCGAGCATTCGCCAAAGAACCTGCCATTGCTTGTGGCGGGTGGCTCGAAGCTGGGCGTGAAACTCGGCCAGCACCTGGCTTTCGAAGAGGACAAGCACCCGCCGCTCTGCAACATGCTGCTCTCGCTCGCCCAAAAAATGGGCTGCGAAACGGAGACATTTTCCGACGCCACCGGCACGCTCAAAGGCCTGGTCGGCTGATCGAAAAAGGTGCCAGCCAGCAAATACAGGCAACTTGCGAAAGCTGTTCCCGCACATTACCCAGATTTGGTGGCTGGCACCTTTTCAGACTATCCCGAGTTTCGCTGACCGTGCCCTCCTGCGCGTCTCCGGTCGGGGCTATGCCAGTCCCTTGTCGCGCAGAAATTCATGACTGATGCGGATGCTTTCCAGGGCAGGTCTGCCTTCGCAGTCCTGCTCGACCAAAAACCACTCCGTTCCCGCCGCTGCTGCCGCGGCACAGACCGCGTCCCAATCGATCGTGCCCCGCCCCAGTTCGGTGTTCTTGAACGGTGACCCTGGCTTCGCCCGCTCCTTGAGATGCACCCGCTTGAGACGGCCGTCGAACCGCCGCAAGACCGCCACCGGGTCGCGACCGACATCCGCCACGAAGAACACGTCGATCTCGGCTCCCAGCAGTTTCTCCTCGATGGTGCCAAAGATCAGATCAAACACCTCGACCCCATCCACGCGGGTCGTAAACTCGAAATCGTGGTTGTGATAGAGCACCGTGAAGCCTTCCTCACGGCCTGCACGGGCGGCCAGTCGCACGTCGTCGACCGTCTTTCGCCATCCCTCGGGAGTGAGCTTCGCGAAGTCGGGAATGTAGGGGATGACGAGCGTGGTGTTGCCGATCGCCCGGTGATAGTCGCGCAGTCGCGGAAAATCCTCGAGTATGTCCTTGAGATTGACGTGCGCGCTGGCGATCTTCAGACCGCAATCATCGAGGACGTTCTTCAGTTCCCGCGGGTCGGGCCACTTCTGAAACCAGAGTTCAACGCCGTCGTAGCCGATCTTGGAAACCTGGCGGAGCGTGCCGGGCATGTCATCGGCCAGCTCCCGACGAAGCGTCCAGAGCTGCACGCCCACGGGAATCTTCCGCGGTGGCTCGGCGCCGGCGGCCAGGCTCCATGAGCCGCTCAGACTGACCGCCGATCCCGCCGCGGCCACGAATGCCCGACGCGAAACCCCGACACGCTCCAGACCATCCATCGCAGGTGACTCCAGAAGGGTGCCGACGAGAACCAAGCGGGCCTTCACTGCGAACGCCCAAGGGCTCCGCCCATGGATCAGTAGCCCGCCACGGAGGCGACCTGCGCCGCCTGGACAGCCGGCCGGCCCAACCGCCGGTTTGCCTCGTCAAGCATCTCCTGCGTGCGACTCGCGCCGCAGCGAGTCACGCCCAACTCGCGGACCTTCAGCAAGCTGTCGAGGTCGCGAACGCCACCCGCCGCCTTCACCTGCACGTTCGCGGGCGAATGCTTCCGCATCAGGGCCAGGTCTTCCATGGTGGCGCCGCCGGTGCCGTAGCCGGTGGAGGTCTTGACCCAGTCGACGCCGAGGTCGCCACAGATTTCGCAGAGGCGGATCTTCTGCTCGTCGTTCAGGTAGCAGTTCTCGAAGATCACCTTGACCTTCTGCCCGGCGGCATGCGTCGCCTCGGTCACGGCGCGAATGTCGGCGCGGACATAGTCCCAATGGCCACTGAGCACCTGCGAGATGTTGACCACCATGTCGAGTTCCTGGCCGCCATCCTCGAGGGCCTGCAGCGTCTCGGCTCGCTTGATCGCCGTCGTGTGGCCGCCATGGGGGAAGCCGATCGTCGTGCTCGCCTTCACGGTCGATCCAGCCAGCAGTTCGGCGCATCGCTTCAGCGCAAACGGCATGATGCAGACGCTGGCCACATCGTAGGCACGGGCCAGCCGGCAGCCCGCCTCCAGATCGGCCGCCGTGAGCGTCGGATTGAGCAGCGAGTGGTCGATCATCTTGGCGACGTCGGAGTAGGTGTAGTTGGGTGGAGAGGCGTGGGTCATGTATGGACTCCGTGCGAAGAAATGATGGAAGGAAAACGTTGAGTTCTTGGTCACGTGGTCATGTCGCTGTTTCCGAAACCGAAACCCAGCGGCCCTCGCGGCTGCTTCGCTGCACCGCCTCGCAGAGGACCACCTCTCGGTGGCCGTCGGCAAACGTCGGAAACGGTGGAGCGGTCGCAAAATCGCCTGTCGCGATCGATCCGTAGAAACTGCGGAACAACTGCTTGAAGGTGTCGGGAAAGCCCTCGTTGTGGCCGCCGGGATAGTCGGCGTGGCGACGGGCCGCGGCCGAGAGTAGCGCCGGGTCGCGGATCAGGCACTCGTTGGGCCGGTCGCGGTTTCCAATCCAGAGTTCGTTGGGCCGTTCGCTCTCCCAGGCCACTGCCTGCTTCGAGCCCGCCACCTCGAACCGTAGGAAGTTCTTCCGTCCCGCCGCCACCTGCGACACCCAGACGGCGCCCCTGCCGCCCCCTGCAAACCGCAGCATAAGACAGCCATAATCCTCTGTCGTGATTCGCACCGGTTCCGCGACAGCCGGTGGCTGCGTCTTGCCGCTGAAGGTCTCCACGCCGCCCCGCGGCCGCAGCCGCTCGGGAATGACCGTCTGCAGATCGGCACAGACCGCCTCGACATGGCGGCCCGTGACATGCTGCACGAGATCGAGCCAGTGCGTGCCGATGTCGGCCACGGCCCGCAGCTCGCCGCCTTCCGCCGCCTCCACCCGCCAGTTGAAATCGGTCGGATGGAAGAGCCAATCCTGCGCGTAGCAGCCGGTGGCATGATAGATGTCGCCGATCTCACCGGAGCGAATGCGTTCAGCTGCCTCGATGCAGAGCGGGTAGTAGCGGATGTTGTAGCAGACCCCGGCGGCGCGGCCCGACGCGGCGGCGATCCGTACCAGCTCCGCCGTCTCACGGGAGTTCATCGCCAATGGCTTTTCGCAGAGCACATGCCGGCCCGACCGCAGGACGGCGACCGCCTGCTCGAAATGAAACCGATTGGGCGTCGTGAGGTGGACGACATCCACCGCCGGGTCGGAGAGCACCTCGTCGAGCGATGCGTAGCCCTTCGGCAGGCCCAGCCGTTCAGCGGCAGCCTGCGACTTCTCAGGCGTCGAACCGACGATGCCGGCGATGTTCACGCCGGACCGACGCAGCCCTTCGACGTGCACCGGCCCGATGAATCCGGTGCCAACGACGGCGGCGGTCAATTGCGATGATGGCGATTGTGATGATGGCATGGCGATAGACTCTCTGACGAAAGCAAGTGGCTCGCGGCTTTGCGGATCCATACTGGCCTTTATTTCGCCACTGCGGCGCGACTCATCCGCGCCAGGATGATCTTGCCGATGGGATGGCCGCCTTGAAAGTGCTCGGCGTCGAGTTCCTCCCACGTGATCCCATCTTTGCTGCGATAAGCCTTTTGCTTCTCGTAATAATTGCCCCAGACGTTCAAGATGGCGACGTACGTGCCGGTGCCCGGGTTGACGGAAACGTTGCCACCCCAATGCTTGGAGTTGAATAAGCCGGTTGTCATAGGTGCGTCGGTCCACTTCACGCCATCATCGCTCACATACCTTTTCCCATCCGACCAGTTCACGAACTCCTTGCCGTTGAAGACAACATTCGCGGCCCAACTCTTCCCGGGTATCAGTTCCTGACCAGTCCACGTCATACCGCCGTCCGTCGAGCGAGCCGTGCAGGCAATTTCAGGCTGATCCTTCAGGCGTCTCGTTCCAGTGGAAACCAGAATGCCGTTGCCCGCCGCGATGCTATCCGACCACCCGGCATTCACATCCGGCAGCAATTTCCAGCTTTCGCCAGCGTCGGTACTGATCTTGAATTGACCGTCGCCGCGACCGACGGCGAACAATCTGTCCCCCGCGCTCTTCAGAAACGGATGGCCATCCCAATTCAATGAGTCCTGAACCTCGACCCACGATGTTCCATGGTCCACCGACCGCAAGCGCCGGCCATTCCACAGGCTCACGACCACATTCCCAGAGACAGCCAGACCACCGCCTGATCCTTCGGTGCGAACGACTTCCCAATCGATAAAGTTCCGCGAGCGCCGAATCGTGCCAGGAGCACCCCAACCGTATTGGGCGTAAAACCAGCCATCGGCACTCGCGTCGAGTCCGGTGAACGATCGGGGATCGTGATCGCATTCGACGTAATGTGGATTTTCTTTCTCGCACCAGCAACGAGCGGTGTCGTCGTCCGATTGGTCATGAATCCACGAGACCCCGTCGTCGATCGACATGACGGTGCGGCCCAGTTTCCCGGCAGCGAGGAAGACATCGATCGTGTCGTCGTCCTCGGCTCGTAGCGGAGAGAAGCTGGCACTCGCGACGCACATGAAACATGCGGCCAGAACTTGCCACGGGATTGGAAGAATCCGCTTCGAAAGTTCACCGAGCATGTTTCGGTTCTCCGATCCGACCGTGGTTTGGACGAGCGCCAAAGGTGCCAGCCACCAAAATGAGGTAAATTGCGTCAGCCGCTACCCCACCTTGCCCAAATTTGGTGGCTAGCACCTTTTTCTTGGACACCCGGGGCGTGAGCCTGGCGTGGCTGTCAGCTCACCAGCTCGCTGAGTGTTCCGGTTGCATCGGAGAACTTCTCCCCTTCACAGCCCACGCGTTGCGCGAGCGACAGGAGAACGTTGGAAAGCGGAGGATGCTTGTCTTCCTCGAACGCGATGTGCCGGCCGAGCTTGACGCCGAGCTTCGAACCACCAGCCACGAGCAAGGGCAGGTTCTTCGGTGAATGATCGCCGCCCTTGCCGGAGTTCATGCCGCTGCCGTAGAGGATCACGGTGCGGTCGAGCATCGAGCCGTCGGCCTCGGCCGTCTTCTTGAGCATGCCCATGAACCGCCCCAGCTTCTCGAGGTGCCCCTTGTCGATGACCGCGAGCTTCCCGAGCATGCCGGCGTCGCCGCCGTGGTGGGAGAGTTCGTGGTGGTTTTCACCGCCCATTCCTGCTCCGCCGGCCTCGCGCGACCACTCGAACGTGATCACGCGGGTCGTGTCGGTGAGAAACGAGAGATAGGCCAGTTCCAGCATCACGTCGACCCACATTGGCCGGTCGTGCGCGTCGATGGGCTTGCTATCCAGTTGCAGGCCCTTGTCGGAGACCTGTGGCTTTGGCCGATCGATCCACTGCTCCATCCGCTCCACCTGCTTTTCGGTGTCGCGGACGCTGGAGAGATACTCGTCAAGCTTCTTCTGATCGGTCGTCCCCAGCCGGCGGTGCAGCGACTTGGCGTCGCCGACAACCGCGTCGAGGATCGACCGCCTCTCGGCGTAGCGGGCGATAGCCGCCGCTCGGTCAGCCGTCGATTCGGGCACGAAAAGCCGTTCAAAGACCCTTCGGGGTGAATTTTCGGCGGGCAGGGGCGAACCTGTCGGGTCGAATGACAGCGTGTGGCTGTGTCCGGCACCGCCGGTGCCCGACATGTCGGAGAGTTGCACCGAGGCATACCGCGTGTGCGGGCCGTGAAAGGCCGCGACGAGCTGGTCGATCGACACCGAGTTGGTGTAGTCGGCACCCGGCTTCGACGCGAGATCGGCACCTGTCAGCCAGGTGTCGGCGCCGCTGTGGCCGCCCTTGGAATGGGGATGTCCCATGCCCGTCAAAACGGTGAAGTCGTTTCGGTAGGCTTCCAAAGTCTTGAGCGTCGGGGAAAGGGTGTAATTCTCGCCCGTATCGGCGGGCACCCAGTCGATGATGTTCACGCCGTTGGGCACGTAGCAGCAGATCATTCGTGGCTGCACGGCTTCCGACTTTGGCAGCGGCTCAAACGTGGAAGGCGTGGCCCAAGCCCGCGGCAGCATCGCGTCGAAGAGCGGCAGCGACACCGCCGCTCCAGCTGCCCGCAAGACATGCCGCCGTGAAAGTCGTCCGCTGCTGAAACCGTTCATGATGATCCTCCGGGTCGGGTTTGTGGCTGGTCGTTGTTCTGGAGTTGTTCTGGTCGTTCTGGTGCCGGGTGTTCTGTCGATCTGCCGCTACTTGGCCGCAAAGGCATCGCTGGCGACGATCGCCTTGACGAGCGACCGCACCGTCGTGCCGTCCTGTTTCATCGCGGCCACAGCCCCGTCCACCAGCGGCTGGTCGGCAAGGCCGAGTTCCCGGCCCAGGGCATAGGTGGTGAGGTGGGTGGCGAGCGACTTGAGGAACAGGTCGTCCTGCTTGAGCATCGCCCGCTGGAGGCCGGCCACGCCGACGATCTTCGTGCCGTCGGGCATCTTCGACGAGGCGTCGATCTTCGGGTCGTTGATGTCGACATTCCCCTTGTATCCGAATGCCTCCTGCTCCCGCCACTCGCCCGCGGCGTTGAAGTTTTCGAGGGCGAAGCCGAGCGGATCGATCTTGTTGTGGCAGCGGGCGCACTGCTGGAGCTGGCGGTGGATTTCGAGCCGTTGCCGGACGGTCGCCTTGTCGATGCCGGGCACCTTGGGTGCGATCTCGCCGGCATTGGCCACCGGCAGGCCGGGATCGGTGCCGAGAAGCGTCTTGAGGATCCAGGTGCCACGCTTCACGGGCGACGTCCGTGTGCCATTGGACGTGAGCGAGAGAATCGACGCCTGCGTCACGATGCCTCCGCGTGACACCCCCTCGGGCACGCTGACCTTCTTGAACGCGTCGCCGCGGACGTCGGGAATGCCGTAGAAGCGTCCCAGCCGCTCGTTGATGGTCACGAAGTCGCTCTTGATCATCTGGCGGACGTCGAGATCGTGCTGGAGAAACTCCTTGAAGTAGGCCTCCGACTCGCCCACGATCGACAGCTCCAGGTGCCTGTCATACCGCGGATAGAGGTCACGCGAGGGCGGATTCGTCCCAACCTGCCGGAGACCCAGCCACTGCCCGACGAAGTTCTGCACGAGGGCGTCGGCCTTGGGATCGGACAGCATCCGGTCGACCTGCTCCCGGCGGGTCTTGGGGTCGGTCAGCTTGCCCGCGTCGGCGAGCTGCCGCAGTTCGGCGTCGGGCTGGCTCGACCAGAGGAAATACGACAACCGCGTGGCCAGCTCGTGATCCGTCAGCGGCTCGGAGAAGTTGCCAGGATGGGCCTCCGCAAGATAGAGGAAGCTGGGATTGATGAGCACCGCCGTCAGCGGCACCTTGACCTTTTCGACGAACGACTTCTTCCCCTTCGCGTTGGCGACATACAGCGCGAACTTCTCGTCAACCTCCTCCTTCGTGACAGGCCGCCGGTAGGCCTCGCTCATAAACCGCTCCAGCACGGCCCTGACATAGTCGTTGAGATTCTCCGACTTTAGCGGCGAGTCGAAGAGGATCTTCGTGTGTGACGACGGCGGCCAGGAGTCGTAGATCGGCCCCTCGATCTCGATCCAGTCAACGAGCGCCGTAGGCCGGGCAAAACTCTCGTGGTTCTGGATAAACTGATTTTCCGGCACAGAGGAAATTTCGTAGGCGTAGTTCAGCGACACACCGGCCGATTCGGTCGTAAACCGCACCGGAAACTCGATGATCTGCGGAGCGTCGATCGTCCCCTCGATATCGAACTCGGCGACCGTCCTGGGCTGCGAACCCAGGCTGACGCCCAGTTTCAGCCGCGCTGGCCCGTAGTCGTAGATCGGGTCGGTTTTGAAGTGCTTCACGTTTTGGTCGTACTCCGCCTGAAAATAGCTGGCGGCATCTGGTCGACTGGCGATTTTTTCGTCGAGACTCTTCTTGAGAAAAGGTTCGGCCGACTTGATGACGTCGTCTCGCGACGGCCGGCGGCTCGCGACCCGGGCTCGGACGGTGTAGATGCCGGCGGTCGGCACTCGGAAGTCCCGGGCATTGACATGCCTGTCCCAGCCGTCGAGGCGGATCGCGATCCAGTCGCCTTCGTATGTGTTGTTGCCACCGTTGACGATTGGATTGTTTTGATCGTCGAGGCGGACGCGGTTGGCATCAGCCGCCCCGGGCACTGGGTCGAATCTCCAGCGAATCGTCTCGGGCTGCTTTCCCTCGACGAGCGCCCGGTCGAGAATCTCGTCCGCGGCAGCCAAATACTGCTCGACTTGCATCGGTGATATCGTGAGCGCCTGGCCGTTGTTGTCGAAGCCGCCTGCGGGCGGATCCTGCGGAAAAGGCGACGTATCGAAATCGATCCCGACGAGGTCGCGGATCGTGTTCTTGTATTCCGCCCGGTTGAGCCGGCGGAGGACGACCGACTGCTCCCTTTTCGAAACCTCGGCAGCCACCGCCTGCTTCGTGATCCAGTCGACTACGGCTGCCACATCGTCGGATGATGGCTGGGGCTTGTCCTCCGGCGGCATGCCATGGGAGTTGAGCACATTGACAATTTCCCGCCATTTACCCCGGAAGACGACATTGGTTAAGTCGGTGCCCAGCTCTTTCTTGGCGATCGAAAACTCCCCCTGCGGCTTCTCGCCGACATGGCACTCGGCGCAGTGCTGCCGAAAGAAAGGCACGACGATCTGCTTGTAGCCCTCGTTGTCTGGCTGGAAGCCGCGTTCGGAGGCGGAGAGGCCCCCCGCACCACTGATGGTTGCGACCATGGCAATCGCGGCAAGCACAATTTTCGGCCGGACGTGCTTCATGTGACGTACCTTCGCGTCTTCGAACAGTTGCTATTCAGAATCGGCTCTGGCCACCTGCCGGCTGACAAAGACCTCCGCTACTTCGAGCGACGCATCGCTCGATAACGTATCGACAAGCAGCATTCCGACGGAGAGGCCCGGCGTCAGGTCGGGGTAGTCCTTGCATGAGGGGATAAATTTGCATGAGGGGATCTCGAGCCACCGCCAGCCGTTTGCACCGCCATCTCCTCTGTCGGTTTCGGTGGCCACGCTGTCTGTGTGGATATTGGCCTCGAAGTTTCCGGCAAACGAGCCACCCGGCCCGCGCATTCCGATCATCACCTGAAGTGGCGATGGCGTAGCGCAGCGAAATCGCACAGCCACCACACTGTCGTCATGCAGTGCGACGAAGCCGTGATCCTGATCCCGCACCGTCACGCCGTAATGCACGATCGGCTTGCCATCGGCACCGCGGTCAGCGACGAAGGGGACGGCACGAACCCGCGACGGCAATCGATCGTCGGCAGCCATCCATTTGCCTCGACACCGGAGGCCGGGAGTGCCGTCGAACGTCTGCCGATAGCTCGAAGGCAACTGGCTGGTACGGGTCGCTGCCATGGGCTGGAGGGTCACCAGAGAGGCCGTCGCCATGTGATGTTCGGGCACTTCCACCGTCTGACCATCCGCCAGTCGTTGGAGCCGGACGCTCCCCTCTCCCACACCCAGTTGGGTTTCGCTGGAATCCGCCGTCACGGAAAGGATGGTCCCTACGATCTCCACTTCGGCTGTCGGCGTACGGATGAGCATGGGTCGCCCAGGCGGTTGCGGCTGAGCGTCGACCGACAGCGTCCCGTGCCGAAGCACGACGCTCTTGTGCCAACGGGCGGCGAATTCAAGCATCGACACGCCAGTCATGGTCACCGCCGTGCCGTCATCGAATCGCAACGTCAGGAAGGCAGACTCGCCTTCAAGGCTGACCATGCCGGCACTCAGCTTGTGGCCAACCGTGAGATTGGAAAGTACCGTGTGGCCGTCGCTCCATGACGCGGCTCCATCAAGCGATGCCACTTCCACGATCGCGTCCATCTTGCGAGGAGATGTGGCCGAGGCCGCGGGGCCGGTGTCTCCCAGCCGCAGTTGGATCAACGCAGACCAGCCGATCGCCAGCGTCAACAGCCCGGCGGCTGCCAGCGATCCGCCCACCACGAGGCTGCGGCGCGCCAGTCTGAGACTGCCGATGAAAGCCCGCTGATCCGCCTCGCGAATGCCATTGGTTTCCAAAGGTGGCGAAACGGCCACGCCGTCTCGGACCTTTGACTCCGGCACATGCGTAGCGGCCCCCGCGTAGTCCCAGTGCAACGCGGCATGGAGTTCCATCCACTTCCGATACCGGCTGCGGGCTTCGGCACTCTCCGCCAGCATGCCGACAAGCCGCGTTTCATCAGCCGTCGACAGTGTCCTGTCGAGCAGCCCGTTGAGCAGGTCCTCGACGTCGTCATGCGGTGGATTCATCGCGCTCATCCGGCCGCCTCCGCAGCGAGGGAGCGTTCGATGCAGTCAAGCAGTGTCCGCCGAACCCGGCGGAGCGTCTCCGACACAGCCTTGGGCTGTTTGCCCAGTGCGGCGGCCATGGCGTTGACCGACGCGCCCGGCTCGTAGCGGGCGGCTACCAGTTGCCGGTGCTTTTCGGGAATTTTTTGGAGACAGAAGGCGAGAGCCTGTCGCCTGCTGTCGGCTGTCGCCCGATCGGCAATGGCTTCGTCGGCGATGCGGTCTAGCAGGTCGGAGTTCAAGAGCGGATGCCGACGGTGCTTCTGAAGATGGGCCATGGACTGCAATTGGGCGATGCGGAGTGCCCACGGCATGAAATCCCGGCTGGCATCGAATTCCGCTGCCTTCCTCCAGAGCACGAGATTCGTCTCTTGGAGAACGTCCTCCACGTCGGCGTGCCCCCAGACCAAAGTGCTGATAAATCCATAAAGCGGCCGCTGCGCACGAGTCACTTGCGCAAGGAATTCCGCAGAAGGCGAGAAATCAGATCCTGATGGCATACAAAAACTTAAGGCTCGTCAGCAATTCCCACGGTATGCCGCGGAAGGAATTTTGTCGGGATAGGGCTGATGGCCGCTCGATTTGGCCTTTTTTGGGGCGGAGCGGCTCCAAAACGTGGGATTTCGGCGGGTTCGATTAAAACCCCATAAGGGAATCAATTCTTTTCTCACGTTGGGGGGGTCATGAACCACCATTTTCAACTTCAAACGGCGGGCCCTTCCCCGCGGGTTGCACGAGGATTCACCCTCGTCGAACTGCTGGTCGTGATCGCGATCATCGGCACGCTCGTCGGTCTGCTCTTGCCCGCGGTTCAGGCGGCGCGTGAAAGCGGAAGGCGTGCCGTTTGCCAGAGCAATCTCAAGCAGATCGGTTTGGCGCTCCTCAATCATCACGACGCGAAGAAATGTTTTCCCTACGGAACCAACTGGTTCGGTGGACAAGTTGGTCCGTACATGAAGCATGCGCTCCTGCCGTACATCGAGGAGGACAAACTCTACGCCCAAATGATGGGTGACTCGAACTTTAACTCACAAATTGCATGGGTCACTGTGAATGGCAGAGGTCTCGGCGAATTCAGAATCAATGCCTATCTCTGTCCAAGTGACCCGTATGGTCCGAGGAGCAGCCCAGGCAACAGCTTGCAGGGACATACCGCCTTCGTGGCCAACTACGCCGCCTCAGCTGGTGGGAGAAAAGTGGCAGCATCTGCGGATTGGTCTCCTGGCTGGCAGGCGTGCAAGTGCGTCAGCAACTGGGGAGCCACGTATTTTGAAGGCTCGCCTACCGGCGCCTCTTGGCCCAATACCTTCCAGGCTTTCGGGCTCTACAAAAAAGATGTTTGGGCCCAAGGCATGACCTCGAACGGACCTTTTACAGTCACCGATCACGGAGACAGAATTCGTTGGCCGGCGTCGAAAATATCATTGATTACTGACGGGCTTTCAAAAACGATTTTTGTCGGGGAGCTTCTCGTCAGCCAGAGAGAAAATTCCGAACAGGGTTGGCACACGACGGCCCCCGGTGCAGGCTGGAACAACGGTGACGGCGAGATCACGACGGTCATTCCATTGAACTACGCCACCCGTGAGAGACGTCCGGGCCGGAATTTGGACTTTGCGGGTGCGGATGGCTGTGCTGCGAACTGCAACTACACCACGAACAATGGATTCAAGTCGGCCCATCAAGGCGGAGTCACGTTCGCAATGGGCGACGGAGCGGTACGTTTCATCGCCGACGAGATCGACATGTGGACGCTTCAGCGTCTGGGGGCGTGCACCGACGGGCAGAACATCGGAGAGTACTGACCCATGTCGAATCGTTTTGTTGAAGCGTTTGTGATGGCAATCTCCCGCTCGCCGCTGCCGGCCGCCATGATGATGCTCATGGTGGCTTTGGAAGCCGGCTGCGGGCCTTCTCGACCGGCTTTGTTTCCCGCGGAGGGCTTGGTGACGCTTGATGGCAAGCCACTGGCGGATGCGGCTGTCGTCTTTCAGCCCAAGGCTGGCGGCCGGCCCGCATCCGCTCGCACCGACGCAAGCGGTCGCTTCAAGGTAGGCACCTACACGCCGCGAGACGGCGCCCTCCCTGGTGAACATACCGTGACCGTCGTTGCCGCCGAGAGCACTGGTACGCCAGACGCACCAAACGTTCGGTTGATAACACCGAAAAAATATTCCACCAACCAATCCGGTTTATCGGCAACGGTCGCGGCTGGATCAAAGACGTTTACATTCGATCTGACCTCAGAGGAGTCGGCAGAGAAAAAGTGACTTGAAAAAGGTGCCAGCCACCAAAAATAGGTACACTGCGAGAACTGCTTCGCCACATTACCCAGATTTGGTGGCTGGCATCTTTTTAGGGATGCGGGAAGAGATGGTCGTACAGCGACCGCGGCGAATGGATCATGACGCCGGCCAGCAGTCGGCCATAGAATTTCCCGAAATGCGTGCGATCTCCCGTGACAAGGGCATCGCATTCGAGCGCTACCGCGGCTGCGAGAACGAGCCGATGCTTCTCTGGAAGGCCGTCGACTTCGGCCCGAGCGGCCGCAGGAGCGACCGCTGAAATCCGCACGCGGGACACCAGCCCGTCAAGGTGCGGCAAACGCCCCGGTGCCTTAGCCATGATGTTGCGGCGGGCTTCATAGACGACATACCCATCCACCCAACACTCGTGCCCGGCATCGAGCAGCATCGCCACGAACACGTGGAACGCACCGTCGCTCTTCACCGCCGAGAACAGGATGTTGGCGTCAAGAAAGATCCGCATGGCAGCAGGTCATACCCGCCGCCGCGCTGACTTCGTGCCGGTTGGCGGTGACCGTCGCATCGCCTGGGCCAGCTCATCCTCAGCCTCGTCGAACTCGCGGATCCTTTTATCGTTGTAAATCTCCACAGGCAACGTGACGGCGGGCCGGAGGAGCAACCCCTCGGGCGTGGTCTCCGCGATCAACGTGTCGTCCGCCTTGATGCCCAGGGCCTTCCGGATGCCAAGGGGCAGCGTCACGACGCCCCGGCTCGTCACAGTGATGGTCGCTTTCATTACAGCAGAATAACAGATTTTCTGCTTTTCGTCTCTTTTCTATTCGGGGGCGGGCTGATGGGGGTACGGGGCTATATTCTCAGCATGATGTCTACTTCCTGGATCATCGTGACGGCAACTCTGCTCGCCTCGTGGCTTGCCCAGGCATGGTGCCGGGCCGAGGGCTTTCCGGCGCCGTTCAACAGTGAAAAAGATGCGGCCGCCCGTCCTCTGCCCGCCGCGGAGGCCGCCGCCACGATGGACGTGCCGGAGGGGTTTCGCGTCGGCGTGTTCGCCGCCGAACCAGACGTGCAAAACCCGATCGCCATGGCCTGGGATCCCCGCGGCCGGCTCTGGATCGCGGAGAACCACACCTACGCCGAACGTCCGATCAAGATGGATACCCGGCTCCGCGACCGGGTGCTCATCTTCGCCGACCGCGACGGCGACGGCACGGCTGACGAGCGTAAGGTTTTTCTCGACGATCTCGAGCAACTGACGAGCGTGGAGGTCGGACTCGGCGGTGTCTGGCTGCTCTGCCCGCCGCGACTGCTCTTCGTGCCCGATCGCAATGGAGACGACGTTCCCGACGGACCGGCGAAGGTGGTGCTCGACGGCTTCGAGGTGGCGACGGAGAACTACCACAACTTTGCCAACGGGCTGCGGTTCGGCCCCGACGGCTGGCTCTACGGCCGCTGCGGCGGCTCCTGCCCCGGCCGCGTCGGCCTGCCCGGTGCCACGGCGGAGCAGCGGGTGCGGCTCGAAGGGGGTATCTGGCGCTACTCGCCGCGGTCGGGCCGGTTCGAGGTGCTCTCCCACGGCACCACGAACCCCTGGGGCCACGACTGGAACGCCTTCGGCGACGGCTTCTTCATCAACACCGTCAACGGCCACCTCTGGCAGATCATACCCGGGGCGCATCACCCGCGGCATGGCACGCTCGACCCCAATCCGCACACCTATGAACTGATCGACATGCATGCCGACCACTGGCACTTCGACACCGGCGGCGGCTGGCAGAAGTCGCGGGACGGCGCCGCCAACGATCTCGGCGGCGGCCACGCCCACTCAGGGCTGATGATCTACCTCGGCGACGATTGGCCCGAGGACTACCGCGGCCATCTCTTCACCTGGAATTTTCACGGTCGGCGGGCCAATCAAGAACTGCTCGAACGCGAAGGGAGCGGCTACGTCGGCCACCACGGCCGCGACGTGCTCCTCTCCCGCGATCCGTTCTTCCGCGGCATGGAACTGGCCTACGGCCCCGACGGCGCGGTGCTGGCGATCGACTGGAGCGACACGGGCGAGTGCCACGAGGCGACGGGAGTGCACCGCACCAGTGGCCGGATCTTCCGGATCGCGCACGGCAGCGACACGAAACGACCGCCTCAGGATCTGGCTGCACGTGATCTGGACGGTCTCTCGTGCGTTGCCCTCGCGGAGTTGGTGACGCACAAAAACGAATGGTTTCCCCGGCAGGCCCGGATCATCCTTGCTGACCGTGCGGCAGGGGGGTCCGCGAGCGACCTGCCGCAGGCCCATGAAACGCTGCGCCGGCTCGCCACATCAACCGATCCGGTCGTCGCCTGCCGCGCCGTGCTCACGCTCCATGCCAGCGGCGGCTGCGACCAGGCGTTTCTCCGGGACCTGCTCTCCCATCCTGACGAGCATCTGCGGGCCTGGGGTGTCCGCCTGCTCGGCGACGACTGGCCGATCGACGGCGTTATCGGGCCGGCGACCATCTCCCCGGAAGCGTCTGCCCGCGTGGCAGCGGCCTATGACGCGGTTGCCGCCGACCTCCGCCGAGTCGCCACAGAAGACCCCAGCGGCCTGGTGCGGCTCGCCCTCGCCTCGACACTCCAGCGCATGCCGGTGGACCGCCGTGCTGATCTGGCCGCCGCGCTGATGACCCGCGGCGAGGATGCCGATGATCACAACCTGCCGCTGCTCGTCTGGTATGGACTGATCCCGGCGGTCGAGACGGATCCGCGCCGCGGGGCAGAGGTGGCCGTCGCCTCGCGGTGGCCAAAGACGCAGCGGCTCATCGCCCGCCGGCTCGCGAGCCTGATCGAACGGCATCCCGAAGGCATGGAGCGGCTTGTCGCCGCCCTCGCGGAGCCCCGCGACGAGAACGTGCAGCAGAACGTGCTCGCGGGGATCGCCGATGGCCTCTCCGGCTGGCGGCGGGCACCGAAGCCCGCAGGCTGGGATGCCCTCGCCACGCGACTGGGACAGGCCACGCAACTGGGACAGGGCGACGCGACGCAGGCCTCGGTTGTCCGTGATCTCTCGGCAGTGTTCGGCGATGGTCGTGCGATCGACGAGATCCGCCGACTCGTGCTCGACGACAAGGCCGATGCGGGACTCCGCCTGTCGGCGCTGGAAGCACTCGTGCGGCAGGGAGGCGATAGTGTCCGTGGCATCTGCCTTGGCCTGCTCGGGGACCGACGCTTCAACGTCCTCGCCGCGGAGGGCCTCTCGCGGAGCGACGACGCGGAAGTGTCGCAGTCGCTCGTCGCCGCCTACGGCCGGTTTACGAGCCCAGCGCGGCCTAAGCTCATCGGCATCCTCGCCTCGCGACGAACGTTCGCCGCCGCCCTGCTCGACGCCGTGGCTGAAGGGAAAATTCCCCGCGACGCCATCTCCGCCTACGACCTACGGCAGATCCGTTCGCTCGGCGATCCCGCACTCGACGCCCGCATCGAACGCGACTGGGGCGGCGTTGCCGAGACGACGGCCGACAAGCGGCGGCGGATCGACTCGCTCAAGGAGTCGCTGCAACCGGCTGTGCTGGCGGCGGCCGACACGTCGCACGGCCGCAGGCTCTTCGAAACGTCCTGCGGCCGGTGCCACAAGCTCTTCGGCGCAGGCGAGTCGATCGGCCCCGACCTCACCGGCGGCAACCGCACGAACATCGACTACCTGCTCGAGAACATCGTCGACCCGAGCGGTGTCGTGAACCGCGACTACCGGATGTCGATCGTCGCGCTCTCAGACGGCCGGGTGCTCAACGGCCTCGTGACGGCCCGCGACGACCGCACGCTCACGCTCGTCACGCCCACCGACCGCCACGTGATCCCCGCCGAAGACATCGACGAGGTGACGGTCACGCAGCAGTCGCCGATGCCGGAGGGGATGCTCGACCAGTTGTCTCCCGACGCCATCCGCGACCTGATCGGCTACCTGATGCAGCCCGCCCAGGTGCCACTGCCGTAGACGCGCCCAACCACGCAACGCCACATGCATACCCTTGCTAGCGCTGCGGGCTTGGATGAGGAACGGAGATACCCACGCCCCAATCCCATGCAAGCCCGACGCGCAAGCGAGGGAATCCGCGTTCCAGCCCAGTCAACCACTCCTTACTTCCGCGGCTGCTCGTTGTGGGCGTCGGGGACGGTGGCCGTTCGCGGTGAGGCGATGGCATCGAGCTTCGCCGCCACGACACCCCGTAGTGCCCCGTCCCACCACGCATCAAGCGCGTCCTGCAGGCCAGACATGGCGTCTTCGTGCCGCTCATGGGCCTTGAGCGCATGCACCAGCGGCAGGAGGATCTCCGAATCGCCACAGGCGGCCCGGCCGATCTCGCGGGCCGCCGCATCATCGAGCGCCCGCACGAGCGATACGCAACAGACATCGAGACCGTAGGGTCCGATTGCTGCCAGCAGCGGATGGCAGTCGGTATGGAAGGCCACCGTCGAAAGCCTCTCCTGACCCCGACGGGCCAGCGACGCCGCCACCAGCGGGACAGTCGTCAGCGACGACGCGCTCACATGGGCCAGCGGACCATGCTCCTCGGATGTCATGAACTCCACCATCTCATCGAGCACTGCGGGATCGCCCACCATCGCGCAGGCTCCCGCACGAGCCAACGCCGCCGGCCAGGAATCGCGGCCGCAATGCTCCTCAGTGAGCCGCCAGATGACCGCCGCCACATGCCGGGTGAGCGCTTTCTGTGCGGCCGCAGCGGAGGTCGCCTGCTCATCGCTCGGAATATCCAGTGGCTCCAGGTCTGACTCTCCGGCGGCGCGACCGTCGGGCTCATGGCCCACCGACGCGGTCGCAAGCATCCGGTCGCATCGTTCCAATCCGCCGTCATGGCGGCAGCGATGAACCAGGTCGATCACATGCCCGAGCCGGCCTTCCCAGACAGACCGCTGCTCGCCCTCGAGGCCAGCCGCATCGGCGACCCGTCCGCAGGCGGCGGCGATGTCGGCCGACATGAGAAACTCGACTGCCGACACCACGGGGGCATCGGAGCGGAGCATATTTGGCCCGGCCGCCGCGCGGAGTTCTTCCACCGCCGCGTTGAATGATCCGGGTTTCGCCTGCAGCGACACCTCGCAGCCAGCGACGGCCAGGCCGAGTGGACGCCCGGACGTGGCGTCGAACCGGCTCGTCGCACCACCGGCTTTGATCACCATGGTGTCCCCTTCGAAACAGACCTCCGCCTTGTCTGCGTGCACGAAAGCGAGGCAGGCGACGGGCTCGATCGTCATCTCGACGGTCACTCCCGCCGGCCTGCTGTCCGTGGCGGTCCCGATGCTGGCAGCGAAGGACAGGAAGCGACTGAACTTTGGCGGTTCGTTGCCGACTGGCTTGTCTCGCACGAGTGACACGCCGATGTTCACCGAGCAACAGGCGCTCTTCGGCAGCGGAATCTCGAGCCGTCCCCCACCGCCAGCCGGCAGCAGGCTGACGTTTGTGTGACCGACCGCCAACCCGCAGGCCCGATCGTCGTCGGGCAGCGCCGTGAGCAGGAGGCCATCTGTTGGCGAGACGATCAGCCTCACAGATTCAGTCGTGCCGGCGGCGGTATCGCCCGCTGGACGGCTGCCCTCCAACACCAGATCGTCGCCGCGGCCAATTGCCTCCACGATCCACTCGTGAAAGCGGAGCATCGTGGCCTCCTCTCGGGAGAGCGGCTGCGAGAGGGGCGTGGCGGCGGAATATTCCTCGAGGCTGAACCTGGCCACGGCCGCACCAGGATCGGTGGGGTCGCTGCGAAACTCGATCTCAGACTTGAGAAAGCGGCCCGAACGCCGCAGGCGGTCGCGCCAGCCGAGTCGATCGCGATCGTTGACAGGCTCGCCGAGTTTCAGTCCGAGATACTCGATCAGATCGCGTTCCGTCGTCCGGCACTCCGGCGGCAGCTCGATGCGTTGCAGCACGGCCTTCGGCGGCAGGTCGTGGATCGCCACCACGAGGTCGATGGTGCTGCCGGCGGGCCGCAGCGTGATGCCAACCGGGCCGCGGCGTGCCCGCGAGCCCTCCGCACGCGATGAATGGGTCTTGTCACCACTGCCGCGGGCCGATTTTGCAACCGATCGCCGATCATGCACCGGCGGAGCAACCGAGAGATAGCCCTCGTCACGCAGGAACCGAACCACTTCGACATGGATGTGATGGATCGCGACGGCATCACACGTGGCCGGCCCGGCCGTGTTCCAGACCGGCTGTTCGAGCGTGGCGGGACGACCGTCGGCGGCCACCCAGATGGTCGTACTTGTTCCGGCCGGTCGGTAGATCGACCGCGGCACAGCGTCTCGCGGCGGCTGCCGCTCGGAAAGAAACCGCACCAGCCGCGCGCTCATGTCGTCGGGGAGCCCGGTGACCTCGATCGTCCCGGCCTCGAAGCGTGGCCCCTCGACCACGTCGAGCACGAGCCGCTCGACTCCGTCGGATGATTCAACCGCGGCATGCACCTGTGCCTCGACGAACCCTGCGTGTTCCAACGCGAGTGTCGCCTTGCGGACGACCGCCTCCACGAACACATCGCGATCGGCATGAGGGCGCGACAGCCACACAACGTCGGTGTCTTCGACCAACGGCAGCCGCAGCTGCTCGGGATCGATCTGAGTCGTGCCACGAACAACGAGTCGGTCGGCCGCCCCGAGGCTGCCGACATGGTCGGCCAGGGTCACACCCGTGCCGCATGTGGCCATGATCACACACGCGGAAGTCACCCACACGAGGATCACCCCCCCGAGGATCGATTCGCAGACCCGCCGCCCGAGGCGGGGCCGCTGATCGTGGACGCAACACATGGCAGGCATTTCTCCGGAGGGCTCGTGGGCCGCGTGGACAGGGGGGGGACAGTAGCAGCCGGGTGGCCCGCGAGAAATGTCGAACCGCGCCTGTCCTGCTCGAATCCCTCCCCGGAATGCCCCCGTTGCCCAGGCTGGCAGGACGGCCGAATTGCCCTGAAAACAAAGGGAATACACGGCCGGCGGGCACTCGCACCACTCGGCCATTCCTTGCCGCGTCCGGTGGCCCCTTCCTACCGTTGCGAGCCTCGGGACGGGCCACCCGCGCTGGGCAGTCCTGTGTTTCTCCCGAGTCTCTCGAGAGGGTTTTATCCTATGACTAGCAAGTATCTGATTCGTTCCATCGGCGTGCTCACGTGTTTGGCATTGGTCGCAACAGGCTGGGACGCAGAGGCGGGCTGGAGACGGCATCACCATCGCAAGGCTGCCTGCTGCGAGCCCGTCTGCTGCGAGCCCGTCTGCTGCGAGCCCGTCTGCTGCGAACCGGTCTACCAGCCCGTCTGCTGCGAACCGGTCTACCAGCCCGTCTGCTGCGAGCCCGTCCGCGAGACGGTCTGCTGCGAGACCGTGATCGTGGCACCGGTGAGAACCTGCTGCAGCAGTTCCATCGTCGTGTCCGAGCAAGCGGCACCGAACCGGCAGGTGTCGGTCATGAAGACGGAATCCAGCCAGCAGGCACACGTTGCCCGCGGCACGACCGCAACAACCGTATCGCTGAAGCGGTAGGCTGCCTGACGATTCCAACCCATCCACTCCCGCGCGGAGCCGCTCTCTTCGGCCCCTCCGCGCGGGAGTTTTTCATCCGGCATCAATTGCGCCTGCGGCCTCATGATCGGCCGCGTGGGGAGGTTCGGCGTGGAGTTGAATGAGAAACTCGTTCGGTCCTTCCACGGTCACCTCGGCAGTCAGGCCAGAGGTCTTCTCATCGGCAAACCGCGGAGGGAGGATGTTGACCACCTCCGGCATTCCCGGAAAAATGCCGGGGTGCATCATCTGCTCCGTCATCGAATCACACTGGGAATCCGCAGACTCCGATACCTGCTCCGAGGTCAGCCAGGCAGGAATGGTCCCGATGTCCATGATCGACGTCACGCCGTCGTAACTGAGCATCCTTCCCGTCGGCACCATCTGCTCAACCTTGATCAGATGCCTGCCTGCCACGGCACCGTCTCCATGCGAACTGAATGTCCGCAGCCAGAACCGGCCATTCTGGTCAGTGGCCGATATGCCCAGATACTCCCGGCCTTCTTCCTCCGTCTGCGCCACAAACGTCACGACGGCCCCGGCGACAGGCTTGCCGTCGAAGACCAGCGTGCCTGCGACGGGATGGAGCGGTGGCCGGAGTTTGAGCCACGGATCCTGGGCCGGCTTCGGGTTCAGTCGGGCCAGCGCCGGCATGCCCACCATGATCAGCACAGCCAAAAATGCGGCCAGCGGCAGATGCGACACCTTTGAAAGATTCATGGCTCGATCGTCTGAGAAACGTCTGGAAAAAGGAAAAAATCGATCAGCGGGCGCCCGGAGAATACCCCCTATATCGGTGGTGCCGCAAGTATCTTACCAAACTCGACGATGCCATTTGCTCACGCATTCTACCCAGCCGGCAAGACTTGACAGATTGCAAGCAACAGCGACACATCGTTTCCTGCATCGCCCGGATGTGATGAGGGAATTCCTCATAGAAGCCCTGAGCGTGAGCGACGAGATTCCCTCCTCACGGGCCAGCCGGCCGCCAGCAGCATCGTCGCGG
>CANHCU010000022.1 GCA_947459185.1 Planctomycetaceae bacterium
CGCAGCGACTCGATCGTGCTGCGGCTCATCCGCGAAAGGTCGTCGATGAGGAACCAGCTGGCCCCAGACTCCTGCCGCCGCTCCACGAGGGCCTTGGCGATCGTGTATCCCCGGCGGCAGGCCAGCGTGCCGCTGACGGCCGCGTCGGCCAGCACATACTCCCAAGGCACGTACACCCCTTCCCGTCGGGCCCGGGTCAGCACGTTGATGAGCTGCTGGGCCAACGACCGGGGGTTGGAGCCCTCGTCTGAAAACCGCAGATAGACGATACCGAGCGCGGACCACGGCCTCGCGCCGCCGTTCGGCCGAAATACCTCCACAGCCTGCGCACGAAACCTTCGCTCGAAGGCCTCGGCCATCGGTTGGATCGTCGCCGGCATTGACACGGGCACGGCTGGCGTGCCCACCAAGTCCGGCCACAGCCGGGCCTGAATATCCAGATAGGTCGCCGCCAGATCAACCAGCGTCTCACGATCGGGCAGGCCAAAATCGTCGCCCCGAGCCCTTCCGCGGCCCTGGTGACGGCCATTCGCGTTGTCCTGAAAACCAAAAGAATCCTGGCCGGGAACACCGGCGTCGTTATTGGAACGAAACATAGGAAAAACCTCGGAGGCGAAGGAATTGCCTCCGGGATGGGCAGTCCGGCGGGGCACGAAGCCCCGATCCGCTCAACGGCCTCGGCGGTAGTGCCCGCGGACCGTCCTCACCCGCACCGCATCCCCCTCAAACCAAATCTGGTAGGGGAACGGGTACGGGCAGAGACCGGCTGTTTCCGCGGGAATTCCGCCAGAATGCCGAGTCGTACCGGAAGTGTCGTCGGGAGTCGCCCCGACTTCAATTCGCTGCGTGCAGTGGCAGCAGCGCGACAACCGCCCCTCATCTCCACGCCCGACCCGGCTATACTCAAGGCGTCGTTCCCCGGTGACGGCTGGGGAGAAAACAGCCCGGCGGTGATCTCGCAGTGATCACGACGGCTGGGATTCCTTCAACGAGAGGAGGTGGTCTAGTGACGCAAACTGACTGTACGGGAGGGCTGCGCCGATAGCGGCGAGTCGACGGGCCTGCCGTTGATGCAGCCCACCAAATGGTTCCTACGGCTGCCGCCCCTTCGGGGGCGGCAGCTTTTTTTGTTGACCGCTTGCACACCGGACTCAGTGCGGCCCAAATACGATCGACAGTGCCAGCATCGCCAAGGCGATCAGCAGCATGCCCCCAAGGGCATACATCAAGGGCCGGAACGGCTTGCGAAACGGGTCTTCGCCCTCCAGCCACGTCTGCAGCGATGCCTGCCATTCGCGGACCGGCTGGCCTCCAGAACCCATCTCGTCGGCCGACGGCACCAGCCCCGAATCCTGGTTCCAGATGCCGCTGTCAAGTTGCGGGACATCGTCGCCGCCGCCAATCACCTCCTCTCTGAAGTCTCGGAATGGCAGCCACGGGCCGTCCGCAGACTCGGAGACCTCGTCCCGCATCCGGAGCCGCCGTTCCTGCCGCAAGGTGCGGAGCTTGTCCCGGGTCAACGGTCCTTTGATACGGCCATCCCGCCTCACGTAATACATTCAGTCTTCTTCGACCCCACGACTGCCGGAGCCCCGCCTCAAAAAACACGAGTGTCGGCTTCCCGTGAACGACTGAAGCTCAGTATGACAGTTTGATCGTCAGGACCGCGACCCCGCTGCCAGGCGGGCAAGATACCGTTTCAGCGGTGCAGCCCCGCCGATGCCGTCCCAGACCGCCATTGGCTTTTCGTACGTCACGGTGCGAGAGTAGAGCTTGGCCATCCTTCCCCGGGAGGATGGCCAATCTTCGGAGCCCCACCGTGCATGTTCCATCATTGATGGACATGGTCCGCCGGCTCGCGCCGCGGATCATCGCGGACAAGGACGCCATACAACTCGTCGCTCCATTCGCCCCGACGGGAGTCGGTTCGCCGCTGCGCGAAAACCGCGAACGTGCCGATCAACGGCCTCTTCGCGGGGAACTGCTGTCCACGGAACAGTTGCAGCGATATGCCCGCACAATGGCCGGTGCGCATCGCCTCACACAGCACCGCACGTCCGGAAGGCTGCTCACACGGCTGGCTGACAACGAACGAGTGCTGGCTGAAACCTACAAACTCCTCGCCGCTGCGACCCGGCGGGGCAGACGCATCGCGCCGGCGTCGGAGTGGCTGCTCGATAATTTCTACCTGATCGAGGAGCAGATCCACTCCACACGCCGCCTCCTGCCCCGCTCCTACCTCGACCAGCTGCCCGGCCTCGCCTCCGATTGCCCGCGGACCTATGCCATCGCGATGGAGCTGATCGCGCATGCAGACGGCCGCGTGGACTCGTCGGCACTCGACGCCTTCATCGCCGCCTACCAGTCGGTCTGCCCACTCACACTCGGCGAACTCTGGGCCATGCCGCTTATGCTGCGGCTCGCCCTGATCGAGAATCTTCGCCGCGTTGCCCAGCGGCTCGCGACCGCCCGACATCAACGCGACATCGCCGCTGACTGGTCCGAGCGGATGCTCGAAGCCGCGGAGAGGCGGCCCGCTGACCTCGTCGCCGTCTTGGCCGACATGACACGGGCCTCCCCTCCCCTGTCCGGCGCCTTCCTCGCCGAGTTCACGCGGGCGTTGCAGGGCCACTCGCCTGCCTTCGCGCTGGCCGGCACCTGGCTCGAGCATTGCCTCGCCGGACAGGGCCTCACGATCGAGCAGATGGTGCTGGCCGAAGGGCAGGCGCAGGCCGCCGATCAGGTGTCGGTTGGCAACAGCATCGGCAGCCTGCGGTTCCTCGCGGTGCACGACTGGCGCGACTTCGTCGCCGAGCACAGCATCGTGGAGCAGACGCTCAACAATGATCCTGCCGCTGTGTATGGCCGGACCGATTTCGCCACCCGTAACCGCTACCGCTCGGCCGTCGAAACCATCGCCCGGCGGACGGGGCGATCCGAAGAAGAGGTCGCCGAGCGGATCGTGACGCTCGCGCACGAGGCCAGTGTCAGCGGATTCCACACGTCGCCTCCGCGTGAATCACACGTCGGCTACTGGCTGGTCGATGGGGGCCGCGACCGCCTCATGCACGAACTCGGCTGTCGCTTTGTCGGAGTGGCCGCCTGGTTCGCGCCGTGGCGTTCGTGCATCGCGGCAGCGCAGCGGAGCACGCTGGGCCTCCTGCTGGCCGCCATCACGATGCTGACCGCCGCCGGTGTGCTCACGTTTCTGGAGGCGGCCGGCCTGGAGGGCAGGTCGTGGCCCCTCGTCGTGCCCATGCTGATGGTTGCCCTGCATCTTGCCGTGGGGCTGGTCACCTGGGCGGCGACGGT
Source organism: Planctomycetaceae bacterium (assembly GCA_947459185.1). Classification (GTDB taxonomy): domain Bacteria; phylum Planctomycetota; class Planctomycetia; order Pirellulales; family UBA1268; genus CAMCQY01. The sequence continues at coordinate 3,313 of CANHCU010000022.1, forward strand.
CGTCGTCCGGCCACACCCTCTTCCGCGGCTTGATTTCAGGGAGGGCATCCCACCCGATCAGCGCACCCTCGTCGCCGTGCCTGCCATGCTCACCGACGCGGCCACGGTCGATCGACTCCTCGAAGGCCTGGAGATCCGCTTCCTCGCCAACCGCGATCCGCACCTGCATTTCGCCCTGCTCTCCGACCTCCCCGATGCCGCGGCGGAATCGCTCCCCTCCGACGAGCCGCTGATCCGGCAGGCCGTTGCCGGGATCGATGCGCTCAATCGGCGTTATCCATCCGATCGCCACGATTCCTTCCTGCTGCTGCACCGCAGCCGCGCATGGAACGCTCGCGACGGCGTCTGGATGGGCCGCGAACGCAAACGCGGCAAGCTCGCCGATTTCAACGCCGTGCTCCGCGGAGCTGCCCTCACCGGCCCCGCCGGACGCTTCTCTCACGTGGCTGGAGACGTCGAGTTCCTGCCGCAGGTGCGATTCGTCATCACGCTCGACGCCGACACCGACCTGCCCCGCGACGCGGCACGCGAGATGGCGGGCGCCATGGCACACATCCTCAACCGGCCCGTGCCCCACCCCACGCAGCCCCGCATCATGGCCGGGCATGGCATCATCCAGCCACGTGTGGCGGTGAGTCTGCCAAGCGCGCAGCGGTCGCGTTTCAGCCGCCTCACCTCGGGCACCCCAGGCATCGATCCCTACACGCGGGTCGTCTCCAACCTCTACCAGGACCTTTTCGACGAGGGGTCCTTCATCGGCAAGGGCATCTACGATGTCGATGCCTTCGAGCACTGCTGCGGCGTATTTCCCGATCACACGATCCTCAGCCACGACCTGCTCGAGGGCTGCCACTGTCGCTCTGGATTGGAGAGCGACGTGGTGCTGCACGAAGACCATCCTTCCAGCTATCTCACCGACGCGCGGCGACGGCACCGCTGGATTCGCGGCGACTGGCAGATCCTCTGGTGGCTGCTCCCGCGCGTCCCGAATCATGGCGTGGCAGGTGTGAAGAACCCCTTGTCATCCCTCTCCCAGTGGAAGATCTTCGACAATCTCCGGCGGAGCCTCGTGCCTCCGGCGATGCTCGGCCTACTCATCGGGGCCTGGCTATCGGGCTCGTTGCGGCAGGGCATGGCCGCTGCGGGGCTGGTCGTTCTGGCGGCGCTGCTACCCCCCTTGCTGGCCTGCCTGCTCGACTTTCTGCGAAAGCCCCACGACGTGCCGCTCTCGACACACCTTGTCGAGGCCGCTCGGTCGGCGACGAGGCCACTGATGCAGGGGCTGCTCCAGCTTGCCATGCTGCCCTACGAGGCGGGCATCGCGATCGACGCCATCGCGCGGACGCTGGTACGGATGTTCCTCACCCATCGCCGCCTGCTGGAATGGCGCACCGCAGCCGACACCGAGCGAACGGCGGCGGGCGATCTACCCGGTTTCATTCGCGCGGTGGCCGTCAGCCCGCTGATGGCCATTCTCCTGGCCGCGGTTCTCTTCGCATCGGGTCATCCTGACATGCTCGTGGCTGCATGTCCCTGGCTCGTGGCATGGCTGCTCGCGCCGCTCATCGCCTGGTGGATCAGTCTGCCGCTGCCGCCGCGGACCATCCGACTCTCGGGCCCTGAGCAGCAGTTCCTGGCCACGGCCGGAAGGCGCACCTGGCGGTACTTCGAGGAATATGTGACGGCCCATACCAACTGGCTCCCACCCGACAACGTGCAGATGAACGGCGAGTTGGTCGTCGCAGCCCGCACCAGTCCCACCAACATCGCGATGGGATTGCTCTCCGATCTGGCTGCCTGCGACTTTGGCTGGTGCTCCGTCGCGCAGCTCGTCGGCCGCGTCGGCCATACGTTCGACACGCTCGGCAGCCTCGAACGGCACCGTGGTCACCTGTTCAACTGGTACGACATCCACACGCTTGCGCCGCTCTCCCCGCGCTACGTCTCCACGGTCGACAGTGGCAACTTTGTCGGCAGCCTCCTCGTGCTCGCCGGAGGGCTCGACGAACTGCGGGACGCGGCCGCGGTGTCGCCACGGCTCTTCGCCGGCCTCCAGGACACGCTGCGTGTCCTGACCGAATCCCGCCATGGATCGCCGACCGGCAACAGTCGTCAGCGTGATGGTGCGGCCTGCTGGCCCGGGATTCCCGACGAACTCCTACGGGAGTCTGTCACGGTGGCTCGTGCCGCGGCGGCGCTGCCTCGCCTGATTGCGGCCGGCGCGGCGGCCCGCGGTGATCTCGCCGCCGCCAACGACGCCGAGTGCCGCTGGTGGACAGAGGCCGTGATCCACGCCGCCGTCGACCAACTCGCCGACCTCCATCATCTCGCACCATGGACGACGCTGCCGCCGCCGCCCGAGCATTTCTGGCAGCGGGTCACTGCGCAGTCGAACCCGCGGGCGACCAGTCTCCGCGCGATGCTGGACCATCTCAACGGCAGCCCCACCCTGCGGGAGATCGTCGACCTGCCCGAAGCGGTGCTGCCCTTGGTGGCGGAAGTGGCGCGGGCGAACGACACCAACCATTCGCCCGATGCCCCGGCCTGCTCGCGCTGGCTGCGACTGCTGCATGCATCGCTCGAGACCGCCACGCTTCACGCCAGCGAGCGGCGCGACGAACTCGGACAGCTCGCGGACGCCTCCCGGGCGCTGGCCGACATCGACTTCCGATTTCTTTACGATCCGTCGCGACGGCTCTTCGCCATCGGCTTCAATGCCACCGAGCATCGGCTCGACGCGGGCTACTACGATCTGTTGGCGTCGGAGTCGCGACTGGCCAGCTACGTGCTCGTCGCCCGCCGCCAGTTCGAACAAGATCACTGGTTTGCGCTCGGCCGACTGCTGACGACCACCGACAGCACACCGACGCTGCTCTCCTGGAGTGGCTCGATGTTCGAATATCTGATGCCGATGCTTGTGATGCCATCATGGAGCGGCACACTGCTCGACCATTCCTGCCGCGCGGCGGTGCACCGCCAGATCAGCTACGCGGAGCAGCGCGGGGTGCCGTGGGGCATCTCGGAATCTGGTTACAACGCCCACGATGTGCAGATGAACTATCAGTACAGGGCCTTCGGCGTGCCGGGGCTGGGACTGAAACGCGGGCTGGCCGACGACATCGTGATCGCGCCCTACGCCAGCGCCCTGGCGTTGCTCGTCGCGCCGCGAGAGGCCTGCAGCAACCTCCGGAGAATCGCCGCAGACGGGGGCATGGGTACGTGCGGCTTCATCGAAGCGATCGACTACACGCCCTCCCGCCGCGTGCCCACCAGCACCAGCACCAGCACCGGGCGGACCGACTCAGCCGAAACCGAAGCCGCAGCCGGCGGCGGCTTGAGCTTCGCAGGAGGCGTGCCTGTGCGGCAGTTCATGGCCCACCATCAGGGCATGAGTCTGCTCGCCTTCGCTTCCGTGCTGCTCGACAGCCCCATGCAGCGGCGATTTATGGCCGATCCGGCGCTCAAGTCGGCGACGCTGCTCCTGCAGGAGCGGATCCCGAAACTCACGGTCACGGTCTTCCCGCATACCGGCGAGGCGGCCATGGCCCGCGGAATCCCTGCCGCACAGCCAAATGCAATCCGCGTGGTGACCGACTTCGACGGCCCGCTGCCGGAGGTACACCTGCTCTCCAACGGCCGCTACCACGTCGCCATCTCTGCCGCCGGCGGAGGCTGGAGCCGATGGCGCGGCCTCGCCGTCACCCGTTGGCGCGAAGACGCCACCCGCGACCACTGGGGACAATTCTGCTACCTGCGGGATCTCGATAGCGGCGCCGTCTGGTCGAATACCTGGCAGCCGACGACCCGTGGGAGTCGCCGCGGCGAGGCGGTCTTCATGCAGTCACGGGCGGAGTTCCGTCGCTTCGACGAGCAGATCGAGGCACACACGCTCGTCAGCGTATCCACCGAAGACGACGTGGAACTCCGCCGCCTCTCCCTTACCAACCACTCCGAACGCCGCCGCTCGATCGAGGTCACCACCTACGCGGAGGTGGCGCTCGCCCCGCAGGGCCAGGACGAGTCGCATCCAGCCTTTTCCAACCTCTTCGTGGAGACCGAGATCCTCGCCGGGCGGCCCGCGCTGCTGGTCACCCGCCGGCCCCGCAGCCCGGAGGAGCGGCCGCCGTGGCTGTTGCACGTCGTCACCGGCAGCTGCCCGACGGAAGCGTGTACGCACCCCGTCGGCAAGCCTTCGTTCGAGACCGATCGCGGGATCTTTCTCGGCCGCGGCCGCACGCCCCATGATCCCGCCGCCTGCACGAGCGAATCGCAGCACAGGAGCACGCTCTCCGACACCACCGGCGCCACGCTCGATCCTGTGGTGAGCATCCGTCGCACGGTCGTGCTCGCGCCGGGCGAGACGGTGCGGCTCGACATCGTCACCGGCATCGCCGAATCACGCGATCAGGCCGCAGAGATCGCCGTCAAATATTCCGATCCGTGCCTCGCCGATCGCATCATCGAACTGGCCTGGACGCGGGGCGCGATCATGCTGCAGCAGCTTGCGATCTCGGAGCAGGAGGCGCAGGCCTACGGAAGGCTGGCTGGGTCGCTGATCCACGCGTCTCGGCTGCGACGCACGAGCCCGGCGGTGATCGCCCGCAACCGCCGTGGCCAGTCGGGGCTGTGGGGGCATGGTATCTCGGGTGACCTGCCGATCGTGCTGGTTCGCATCCGTGATCGCCACCAACTCGAGCTCGTGCAGCAGGCGATTCGCGGGCACGCCTGGTGGCGGATGCACGGCCTCGACGTGGACCTCGTCATCTGGAACGAAGACGACTCCGTCTACCGTCAGGTGCTGCACGAGTCGATCCTCGACCTGGTCTCCGCCAGTCCGGAGGCCGGGCTCATCGACCGCCCAGGCGGTATCTTTGTGCGCCGAGGTGAACAGCTCTCCGAGGAAGACCGGGTGCTGCTGCAAGCCTCCGCCCGCATCATGCTCACCGACGAAGCTGGCACGCTGGTCGAGCAGGTGGAGAAGCGTGGCCGATCGGAAATCACGCCCCCCCCACTCAGGCCGCGGCGGCGGCGTGCACAGCCTGCATCGGCTGCCACCGCCGCCGACCTGGAGCCGGGGCCGAAACCGTCCGAGCTCCACGCCTTCAACGGCCTCGGCGGCTTCACGGCTGATGGGAGCGAATATGTGATCCTGCTCCGCCCGGGCGCCTGCACGCCCGCACCATGGGTCAATTGCCTGGCCAATCCCCGGATTGGCACCGTGGTCTCCGAATCGGGCAGCGGCTGCACGTGGGTGGACAACAGCCACGAGTTCCGGCTCACACCCTGGACCAACGATCCGGTCTCCGACATGGGCGGCGAGGCGATCTACATTCGCGACGAAGACAGCGGCCGCTTCTGGTCGCCCACGCCTCAGCCGGCCCGCGGTCGCGGCACCTATGCCGTGCGGCACGGGGTCGGCAGCACCGTCTTCGAACATGCCGACGACGGACTCGCCTCCGAACTCACGCTCTTCGTCGCCGAGCACGAACCGGTGAAATTCGTGCGACTCACGATCACCAACACCTCCGGCCGGCCGCGGGCCTTGTCGATCACGGGCTACTGGGAGTGGGTACTCGGTGAAATCCGCACCCGGTCGCTGATGCAGGTCGTCACCGAGATCGATCAACTCACCGGCGCCCTGTTCGCCCGCAACGCGTTCACTGGCGAATTCGCCGGCATGGTCGCCTTCGTCGATGCGAGCGAGCTGGCTCGCACCGTGACCGGCGACCGCACCGAGTTCATCGGCCGCAACGGCTCGCTCGCGGCGCCGGCGGCGCTCGAGCGGATGCGGCTCTCCGGCCGCGTGGGGGCGGGCTACGACCCGTGCGCGGCGATGCAGGTGCAGGTGCTGCTCGACGAGGGTGAGTGTCGCACGGTCGTCTTCACGCTCGGCGCGGCACAGGGCGTGGCCGAGGCGCAGCGGCTCGTGCAGCAGTTCCGCGGGGAACTGGCGGCGGAGCAGGAATGCGTCGCGATGCGGGAGGGGTGGCGGCATCGGCTCGCGGCGGTGCAGATCGAGTCGCCCGACCCGGCTGTCGATGCGCTCGTCAACCACTGGCTGTTGTACCAGGTCGTCTCGTGCCGGCTCTGGGGTCGAACATCGCTCTATCAGTCATCGGGGGCTTACGGCTTCCGCGATCAACTCCAGGATGCGATGGCGCTCGTGCACACCGCCCCCGAACTGCTTCGCGAGCACCTGCTCCGCGCTGCGGGCCGACAGTTCGAGGAGGGCGACGTGCAGCACTGGTGGCATCCTCCGGAGGGCCGCGGCATCCGCACGCACTGTTCCGACGACTTCCTCTGGCTGCCGGCGGCGGTCTGCCGCTACGTGCAGGCGACTGGCGACACGGGCGTGCTCGACGCGCCGGTGCCCTTCCTGCAAGGCCGCGTGCCCCGGGCCGACGAGGAATCGGTCTACGACATGCCCCAGTCGGGCCCCACCACCGCTTCACTCTACGACCACTGCGTTCGGGCGATCGAACGCGGGCTCCACTTCGGCGTCCACGGCCTGCCGCTCTTTGGCGGCGGCGACTGGAACGATGGCCTGAACCTCGTGGGGCACAAGGGCCACGGCGAGAGCGTCTGGCTGGCGTTCTTTCTCTACGACGTGCTCAGTCGCTTCGCTGACATTGCCGAACAGCGTGGCGACGTCGTCATGGCGGATCGCTGCTCCATCGAAGCGGGTCGTCTACGGGGCAATGTGGACGACACCGCCTGGGACGGATCCTGGTATCGCCGCGGCACGTTCGACGACGGACTGCCGCTCGGGTCGGTCAGCTCGACCGAATGCCGGATCGACTCTGTCTCGCAGAGCTGGGCGGTGCTGTCGGCCGCGGCCCCACAGGCGCGGGCCGCGGAGGCGATGGCCAGCGTCGATGCGTTGCTCGTGTCGCGGTCCGATCGACTGGTGAAGCTCCTCGCTCCCCCCTTCGACACCGCACCGCTCGAGCCTGGTTACATCAAGGGCTATCCACCGGGAGTCCGCGAGAACGGAGGCCAATACACCCATGCTGCCGTCTGGACGGCGATGGCCTTCGCGGCCCTGGGCGACCACGCCCGCGCCTGGGAACTGTTCCAGCTCATGAACCCGGTGAACCACGGCGACAGCGCCGAAGCGATCGCCACCTATCGCGTCGAGCCCTACGTGGTCGCGGCCGACATCTATGCCGTCACGCCGCACACCGGCCGTGGCGGCTGGACCTGGTACACCGGCTCGGCCAGCTGGATGTATCGGCTGCTCGTCGAGTCGCTGCTGGGCATCGAACGGGAAGGCACGGTGCTCAGACTGTCGCCCCATCCGCCCCGCGACTGGCCCAGCTTTACAGTCCGTTACCGCTATTATGAAACGACCTTTCGGATCACGGTTCGCCATCCGGGGCACGGCGTCCGTGAGGCCGGACCGATCCGTACCATGGTGGTCGATGGCGTTCCGCAGGCCAACCATGCGATCCCGCTCGTTGATGACCGCCAGGAACATGTGATCGACATCGAATTGGCATGACGCCCTCTCCAGCAGCCGAATTGCAACGACGCCCGCCTCTTCCCAACGAGCCCTGGCATGTGCTCGCTTTGGACGATGTGCTCCGCAGCCTCGCGAGCGGTCGCGAGGGGCTGTCGTCCGATGAGGCGACCCGGCGACTCGCCAGCTTCGGCCGCAACACCCTGCCCCGCGAGCCGCCGCCGCCCCTCTGGCGACTGGCGATCGGGCAACTGGCCAATCCGCTCATGCTCCTGCTGGCGGCGGCGGCCGCCGGCTCGATCGTCCTCGGCGACATCAAAGACGCGGCAATAATCCTGGTAGTGATCGCGATCGACGCCTGCCTCGGCACATGGCAGGAGGCCAAGGCGCACCGCTCCAGCCGGGCGCTGGAAAGACTGCTCCATATCCGCGCCGCCATCAGTCGGGATGGCACGGTCCGGGACATTCCTGCCGAGGAGGTCGTGCCGGGCGACCTCCTCTGGATCGAATCGGGCAATCGAGTGCCGGCTGATGCCAGGCTCATCTCCGCATATGGTCTCGAGATCGATGAGTCACTCCTCACGGGCGAATCGCTGCCAGTGCGAAAGGACGCCGCTTGGAGCGGTCCGTCCGAGTCGGCCCTTGCCGACCGGCTCGACATGGTCTACGCGGGCTCGATCGTCACCCGCGGGCGGGCATCGGCCGTCGTCGTCGCCACCGGACTGCGGACGAGCGTGGGCGAACTGGCGATCGATGTCGCCACGCGGCCTGCCGGGAAGCCGCCGCTGGTGGCCCGCATGGAGCGGTTCACTCGCTCGATCGCGGTGGCGGTCGTCGCCGCCGCCGCCCTGATCGGCCTTCTCGGCGTGGCGGTCGGCCATCGGCCGCAGGAGATGTTTCTGTTCGCGGTGGTGCTCGCGGTGTCGGCGATACCGGAGGGCCTGCCGGTGTCACTCACGATCGCCCTGGCCATCGCCACCGGCCGGATGGCGGCCCGCGGCGCCATCGTGCGCCGACTCCCGGCGGTCGAGGGACTCGGCAGTTGCACGCTGATCGCCACCGACAAGACCGGCACACTCACCTGCAACGAACTCACGGCTACGGTCGTCGCGTTGCCGGCCGGCGCGGACGACACCGCTCCCGCTGAACGCCTCGTCGTCAGCGGACAGGGATTCGCCCCCGCCGGCGCCGTGCTCCGCGACGGACTGCCGATACCACTCGAACAATCCCCCCCGGCCACCACGAAGGAGCCACGGCTCCGCGCGCTGGTCACCTGCGGCCTGCTCTGCAACGAGGCCACGCTCCATCATCGCGACGGCGATTGGGCCTGGCGGGGCGACGCGGTCGATGTCGCGCTGTTGTCACTGGGCGTGAAACGGGGCCTCGAACGCGAACCGCTGCTGGTGGAGATGCCGCAGTGCGACGCACTGCCGTTCGAAGCGGAGCACCGCTTCGCGGCGACGTTTCACACGGTGCCGGGCGGACGGCTGGCCTACGTCAAGGGTGCGCCGGAGGCCGTGCTGCCGATGTGTCGTGGTGGGGAGGCAGAGATGACCGCCTGGCATGCGCAGGCCGCCGCACTGGCCGCCGAAGGCCTGCGGGTGCTGACACTGGCCAGCGGCAAGATGCCCTCCACCAGCTCGATACCAACTCCGAGGCCGACGCTCGCAGACCTCGATTTCCTGGGATTCGTCGGGCTTACCGACCCGCTTCGGCCGGCCGCACGGGAGGCCATCCGGCGGTGTGGAACCGCCGGCATTCGGGTGGTGATGATCACCGGCGACCACCGGCTGACGAGCCTGGCCATCGCCCGCCAACTCGACGTGGCGCATGACGACACCGATGTGATCACCGGCCGTGAACTGGCCGACCTCTCTCCCGAGCGGTTCGCCGCGAGCGTCGGCACCGCGCGGGTCTTCGCCCGTGTCACGCCGCGGCAGAAGCTGCAGATCGTCGAGGCCGCCCGGGCGGCCGGGCACTTCGTGGCCGTCACCGGCGACGGCGTCAACGATGCACCCGCGCTCCGCGCCGCTAACCTTGGCGTCGCCATGGGCAAGGGTGGCACCGACGTGGCTCGGGAAGCGGCCGGGCTCGTGATCAGCGACGACAACTTCGCCACGATCGTCGCCGGCATCGAGGAGGGACGCATCGCCTACGACAACGTTCGCAAGGTGATCTTCCTGCTCGTGAGTACCGGGGCGGCCGAGATGGTGCTCGTCACGCTGGCGGTGGCCACGGGCTCGCCGCTGCCGCTCACGGCGGTGCAACTCCTCTGGCTCAATCTCGTCACCAACGGCATCCAGGACGTGGCCCTGGCGTTCGAGCCCGGGCAGGGGGACGAACTCGACCGCCCCCCCCGACCGCCCGATGAGTCGGTCTTCGATCGGCTGATGATCCAGCGGATCGTGATCTCCGCGCTCGTGATGGGCGTGGCATCGTTCCTCATCTTTCGCCTCTGGCTCGGCGACGTCTCGGCCGCCGCCGCGGATCATGACGCCGCGGCGGCCGCCACGCTCGCCGCGGCCCGCAATGCCACGCTCCTGGTCATGGTGCTCTTCGAGAATGTGCACCTGGCGAACTGCCGCTCCGAGACCCGTTCTGCCTTGACACTCCCGCTGCGGCGGAGTCCGCTCCTGCTCGCAGGCACGCTCACGGCGCTGGCCGTACACCTGCTGGCAATGCACTGGCCACCGGCCCGCGGACTGCTCGATGTCGCGCCAGTGAACAGCCGCGAGTGGCTCATCCTGATGGCCGTGGCCGTCACGATCCTGCCGGCCATCGAACTCCACAAGTGGTGGTGCCGACGACGCACCACGACCCTTACGGCACACGCCGCCTGAGCACGACCAGCGGGTCGGCCCCATCGCGAACATCCCGATGGCTCATCGGCTTGGCGAGGATCATGCCCGCCACAAAACCCGCCACGTGGGCCGAGTAAGCCACGCCGCCGCCGCCGCCCTGATCGAGGAATCCGCTCACGAGCTGAAACAGAAACCAGATGCCCACCGCCACGTAGCCCGGCACGTCGATCATCATCCGCAGCAGGATCACGCTCACGCGGCGGTGCGGATGGAGTACGAGATAGGCCCCCAGCACGCCCGAGATCGCGCCCGATGCCCCCAGGCAGGGCGTCAGCGACGCCTCGCCCGAGCTGTTGAGCGCCACGAAGGCCAGCGACGCGATGATGCCCGTGGCCAGGTAGAAGAGCAGGAATTTGACGTGCCCCATGTCGTCCTCGACGTTGTCGCCAAAGATCCACAGAAACCACATGTTGCCGGCGAGATGCATGATGCCGCCATGCATGAAAATCGCCGTCAGCAGTGTCATCCAGGGGGGGACCGGCGTCGCCTTGAGGCCGGGGTCGGGAACCTGAACCACGCCCTCGGGCGTCTGGACCATCCGCACCGACGGCTCGGTGATGACATCTCGCCCCGAGATGATCTCGGCCGGCACCTGGCAGTAGGCGAGGGTGAAGTTGTCGTTGGCCCCCATCTGCTGGAGCACCACAAACACGAAGACGTTCGCCAGCAACAGCGCGATCGTCACATACGGAAAGATCGTGCGGTCGGAATTGTCATCGCCAACGGGAAAGACCATACAAAACCTCCTGAAACCATCCCTGCGGCTCGCGCCAGCGCACCGAATACCAACTGTCCTACAGCATGAACCTCACGCATGAAAATGGAGCATGAACCTGCAACCAGCCCCATGACTTCATGTTCTGGTCGGATGAGGCAGGACATGCGGGCAGTATCGTAACCGACCTGACCGGTCGCTGCATGGCGACTGGACATTCGCCCGCCTCGGGACGATACTGCTCTCCGCAGGGGCAGAACGCATCAGCATGGAAGGCAGCAACCATGAGTCGCCCCCTCTTTCTGCGCCGACTGTCCCATGGCAGTCGCGTACGTTTTGCAGCCGTTCGCGGTCTGCGTGCTTCGACGTGCACGGCCGAACTCCTCGAATCGCGGCTGACGATGTCCGCCGACGTCGCCGCAACCGCGCTCAGACAGATTGAATGGCAGGGTCAGACCGCCACTGCGCGGTCCGATGCCTGGATCGTGCGGGCACCCGCGACGGCGGCCACAACCGGCTGGAACCTCGCCCCGACCTGGCAGACGGCATCCTTGGGCGACGGCTTCCATGCGCTCTCCACCCCCGGAGCATCGACGCAGGACGTGCTCGGCTGGGCCGCACGGACGACCGGCGTGACCTACGTCGAGCCCGATTTCGTCATCGCGCCCACCATCGCCGCCAACGATCCATCACGCGGCCAGCTCTGGGGCCTCGACAACACCGGACAGTCGGGCGGCATCGTCGATGCCGACATCGATGCCCCCGAGGCATGGAACACGACCACCGGCTCGCGCAGCGTGGTCGTCGCCGTCATCGACACGGGCATGGACTACAACCACCCCGATCTGGCTGCCAACACCTGGCGTAACCCCGGCGAAGTGGCAGGGGACGGCATCGACAACGACCGCAACGGATTCATTGACGACGTCCGGGGTTGGGACTTCGCCAATAACGATGCCAACCCGATGGATGACAACGGCCACGGCTCGCACGTGTCGGGCACGATCGGCGCAGTGGGCAACAACGGCGTGGGCGTGGTGGGGGTCAATTGGCAGGTCTCCATCATGCCGCTGAAGTTTCTCGACGCCGCGGGGAGTGGCAGCACCAGTGCCGCGATCGCAGCCATCAACTACGCCACCCGGATGCGTCGTGATTTCGGCATCAACGTCGTCGCCACCAACAATAGCTGGGGCGGCGGCGGGCTCTCGACGGCCCTCCGTGACGCAGTCGACGCCGGCGCAGGGGCCGGGATTCTCTTCGTGGCCGCTGCGGGGAACGAGTCGAACAACAACGACGCCACTCCCTCCTACCCGGCCAGCCATCCGGGCACGTCCGTGATCTCGGTGGCGGCGACCGACCGGTCCAACCGTCTGGCGACCTTCTCGAACTACGGCGCCACGAGCGTCGACCTTGCCGCTCCCGGCGTGGCGATCCTCTCGACGACTCCGAACAACTCCTACGCCTCCTACAGTGGCACGTCGATGGCGACGCCCTCCGTGACCGGCACCGTCGCCCTGCTGGCGGCGGCCAACCCGCAGGCCACGGCGGCACAGATCCGCACCGCGATCCTGTCGAGCACGACGCCGGTTGCCGGTCTCTCCGGCAAGGTGGCTACAGGTGGTCTGCTCAACGCGGCTGCCGCCCTGCAGGCTTTGGGAGCAACTGCGCCCGCACCAACCCCGACCCCGACTCCCACGCCAACCCCAACGCCGGTTCCCTCGCCCGTCGACGCTGGTGACACGCTGGCGGCTGCCGTGGCTGTGACGGCCTCGTCGGGCAGCGTGCGTTTCCCCGGCCAGATCGGTGACGGTCAGTCCGGCAGCCGCGACGTCGATCTCTTCAGGGTGGCGCTCCGGGCCGGCCAGAAACTCACGATCGACGTCGATGCCCGCTCGCTGCCGTCGTCATCCACGCTCGACAGCGTCGTCCGTCTCTTCGATTCCCGGGGCCGCGAACTCGCCCGCAACGACGACGCCAACGGCTCGCTCGACAGCCTCTTGTCGGTGATCACGCGGACGGCAGGCACCTTCTACGTCGGCATCTCTGGGTATGGCAACTCGGCCTACACGGCGACCCGCGCCGGTTCGGGCCGCGCCGGTTCGACAGGGATGTACGAAGTGGCCTTTAGCTTCGGTGCGGTGGCACAGCGCACGGGGGCGAAGGCCGCCGCCATGCGAATGATGGGTGCGGCGGATGCCACGCAGCCAATGCTCCAGCCGATGTTTCAGGCGTGTGGAGCGGGCCAGCAGCAGGGCATCCTCGCTCAGCGATCCGCCTTGAAGCGGTGGACCATGGTGTGGCGATAGGTCTGCCCCGGATCGAGCCGGACGGCCGGCCAGTCGGCCTGGCCGGCATGGTGGATGCCGTCGGGATACTTCTGCGTCTCCAGGCAGATGGCGGCCTGCTTCGCATAGGCCGTCCCACCCTTGCCCGAGACCGAGCCATCGAGATAGTTGCCGGTGTAGACCTGGATGCCGGGCTGATCCGTGAGGATTTCCATGCTGCGGCCACTGGCCGGATCCCGTAGCAGAGCCACACTCCGCAGGCCGCCGTCGGGCTTCCAGTCGCGGACCACGTAGTTGTGGTCGATGCCACCCGGATTCTTGCCATCGGCCGAGGCCGGCAGCGCCTTGATCGCCTCCCCGAGCACGGCCACCGGCTGGCGTTCGGGCCGGAGGTCGAACGGCGTGCCCGCCACCGCGGCGAACTCACCCGTCGGGATGCCGCCGGCATCGACCGGCAGATAACGGTCGGCGGTCACTGATAGCGTGTGCCCGTGTATCGAGCCTGAGGCCTGCCCGGCGAGATTCCAGTAGGAGTGATGGGCCATGTTCACGATCGTGGGAGCATCGCAGGTCGCCGACATCTCGACCCAGAGTTCACCGTCGGGCGTGAGCGTGTAGGTAGCTTTCGCCGTGAGCTGCCCCGGATAGCCCTCGTCACCGTCGGGAGACACCATCTCGAAGTCAACCGCCGGCCCCCTGTCCGATGTCCGCGGCGTAGCCTTCCAGAGCTTCTTATCGAAGCCGACCAGACCACCATGGAGATGGTTGGGCTCGTTGTTCGTCGCCAACGTGTAGGCCTTGCCATCGAGCTCGAATCGTCCGGCAGCGATGCGGTTGGCGACCCGGCCACAGGTCGCGCCGAAGTAGGGATGCTTGGCCGCGTAGCCATCGAGCGAGTCGAAGCCGAGGACGACGTCCACCGGCTTGCCGTCCTTCCCGGGCACGTGCAGGCTCGTCAGGATCGCACCGAAGTCGGTGATGGTCGCCTTCCAGCCCCCGGGAACTTCGAGCGTATAGAGGTGCGCCTCTCGACCATCGGGCAGACGGCCGAACGGGCTCACCGTCGGCAGGCGAAACACAGCAGCGGGCATGGACGCGGCAACTCCCTGAATCGAGGTGGACAAAGACGAGGCCGTTGGCTCGGCTACCGCTGCGGCACAGGGCAGGACCACGATCAGAACCATCGCCGACAGTCGCACCCACGCCATGGCTTCAACTCCACCGGATATGAATGGCTCGGATCAACCGCGTTCCGCCGGCTTGGCGGTGACCCGCGGCTTGGCGGGCGCTCCGTTCTCGGCTTCCTCGCGTTTCATGCCGATCCAGCCATCGATGCTCCATGGACCGCCACCGAACGCCATCAGCGAGAGCAGGCCGCCGGCGATCGCCATGTTCTTCATGAACTGGATCGTCTGCAACTGCCGCTGACCGGCATCGGCGACCGACCAGAAGTCGTGGAAGTAGTAGGTGGCCGCGAGCAGGAAGACGAGCAAAAACGCCGCGCCGATCCGGGTCCAGGCGCCGAGCACGACGCTCAAGCCGCCGATCAACAGAAGTCCGATGGCGCCGAATAGGGCAAACTTGGGATTGGGTACACCTTCGGAGGCCATGTAGGCCGCGGTCGCCTGGAACTGTGGAATCTTGTTGGCAACAGCGCTGACCACAAAGATTGCGGCCAGGAGCAGCCGTGCGACGAGCGCGATGGCGCCCTGCATGATCGAGGCAAGCTGTTCCATGATGGGTGTTCTCCTGATGGCGTGTCGCGCGGGGCGCTGACCCGGTCAGCGTCGGCCATGATCGTCGCGAACCGACCGCCCCCCGGCAAGAGCGGATTGGCCGGCTGTGAGGGCCGTTGACGCCCGAATGGCCTCAGCCGGCCGGCTGGTCTCGCGTGATGCAGTGGAGGGCTCCGCGACCGCGAACGAGCTCCTGGCAGTCCACCGGCACGATCCGCCGACTCGGAAAACAGGCGGCCAGCGTGCGGATTGCCGCCTCGTCGGTCGGTCCGCCAAACACAGGCACCATCACGGCCCCGTTGGCCACATAGAAATTCAGATGGCTGGCCGGCAACTGCGTGCCCGCGAAGGCGAACCGCGCCGGGATGTCGATCGGGATCACCTCCAGCCGGCGGCCACGGGCATCGACAGCCGCCTCAAGCAGCGCGAGGTTCTCAGCGAGTGATAAGGAGTTGGGGTCGAGCCGATCGGACTGCCGGGCCGCCACGACGCGGCCGGGGGCAACGAATCGGGCCAGCTGGTCGATATGGCCATCGGTGTCGTCGCCGGCGAGGTCGCCGCCCAGCCAGATCACGCGGTCGATGGAAAGCTGCTGCCTGAGAACCTGCTCGAGTTTGCCGCGCGGGAGGTCGGGATTCCGTTTGGGATCATCGACGCAGCGGTGGTTCACCAGCAGCGTGCGCTCGCCGTCGGTCTCGATCGCGCCCCCTTCGAGCACGACACCGGGCGACACGACCGTCATGCCGAGCCGGCCAGCAATAGCCCGCGACACGCTCGCATCGAGATCCCAGGGCGGATACTTCCCGCCCCACGCATTCCACTCCCAGCAGACAGCCACGGGCCGGCTGGCCCCCTGCCCCTTCGTCCCCTGCTCGAGCGGCGTGAGAAACACCGGTCCCGTATCGCGGAGCCACGAGTCGTTGGTGGGAATGTCGACACACTCCACATTGGCCAGGCCATGGAGCCGATCCTGTGCGTCGGCGAGCGCTGCTCCGCTGGCGATCACCTTCACCGGCTCCCATGGGGCCAACAGGCGAATGAACCGCGTGAAGAACTCCGGGATGACGGCGAAGTCTCCCAGAAACGTCGCCCGCCGGTGCGGCCAGGCAATCCACGTGGCCGCATGCGGCTCCCACTCCGCCGGCATCCGATAACCGTCCACGTGCGACACGGCTATTTCTCCCACCGCTTCAGCAGGCTGCCGTAGGCGTCGATGCGGCGATCGCGGAAGAAGGGCCAGCGGGTCCGCGACCATTCGATCCGGGCAAGGTCGCACTCCACCACGATTGTCTCAGGGGTCTCATGGCCCGCCGTCACGAGCCGCTCGCCATTGGGGGCGTAGACGACACTCGCGCCCCAGAACCGCAAGGGGCCCTCGCGACCTGTGCGGTTCACCGCCACGACGAACACGCCGTTGGCGATCGCGTGGCTGCGGAGCATCGTGTCCCACGATTCATACTGCTCGCGATGCAGGTTCTCCTCGCCGTCGAGCCAGCCGATCGCCGTCGGATAGAAGAGCACCTCCGCGCCGGCCATGGCCGTCAGGCGAGCTGCTTCGGGATACCACTGGTCCCAGCAGACGAGCGGGCCGACCTGCAGCCGGCTGGTCGGTACCGACATGAATCCGGTGTCGCCCGGCGCGAAGTAGAACTTCTCGTAGTAGTGGGGGTCATCGGGGATGTGCATCTTGCGGTAGAAGCCCGCAGTCGAGCCGTCGCGATCGAAGACGACGGCCGTGTTGTGGAAGAGGCCGTGCGACCGCCGCTCAAACACGCTCCCCACGAGCACCACATCATGCTCACGTGCCGCCGCGGCAAGCCGTTCGGTGAGCGGCCCGGGCACGACTTCCGCCTCGGTGAACTTTCCATGGTCTTCGGCCTGGCAGGGATACTGCCCGGCGAAGAGTTCCTGCAGGCAGACGACCTCAGCGCCGCCGCGGGCCGCCTCGGCGATTCCGGCCAAGGCCTGCGCGATGTTGTGGTCGCGGTCCGTCGTGCATGCCGACTGCACCAGCCCGATCCGCACAAAGCGTCCGCCGGCGTCGCCCACCTTCGGGTGCGGTCGC
This sequence comes from Planctomycetaceae bacterium, assembly GCA_947459185.1. Lineage (GTDB taxonomy): Bacteria > Planctomycetota > Planctomycetia > Pirellulales > UBA1268 > CAMCQY01. The sequence continues at coordinate 20,434 of CANHCU010000022.1, forward strand.
TGCGTGCTATGGAGGCTCATCTTCCAGCCACTTCCACAGCCGCGTCGAGCTTCGCCGCCGGAACAGGAAACTGTTCCGCAAGCTCGGCCACGTCGCCTTTGGTCGTCGCGATCACCTGCTGGTCACTGGGCGACTTGAGCACGCGAAGGATCCAGGCCGCGATCTGCTTCATTTCAGATGTGCCCATGCCGCGGGTGGTGAGGGCGGGCGTGCCGAGGCGAATGCCGGACGGGTCCATCGGCTTCCGCTCGTCGAACGGGATCATGTTCTTGTTGCAGGTGATGCCGCAGCGATCGAGCACCTCCTCGGCCAGCTTGCCGCCGATGCCCAGCGGCGTCACGTCCACGAGCATAAGGTGGTTGTCGGTGCCGCCGCTGACGAGCTTGACGCCGCCCGAGGCGAGCGCCGCAGCCAGGGTCCGGGCGTTGTCGACGACGTTCTGGCCATACCGCTTGAACTCTGGCTTGAGCGCCTCGCCGAAGGCCACGGCTTTACCGGCGATCACGTGCATGAGCGGGCCGCCCTGCGTCCCGGGAAACACCGAACGGTCGAGCGCCTTGGCGTTCTCCGCGCGGCACATGGCGATGCCACCACGCGGACCACGGAGGGTCTTGTGGGTGGTGCTCGTGACGAAGTCGGCGACTGGCACGGGATTGTCGTGGATGCCCGCGGCGACGAGCCCCGCGTAGTGGGCCATATCGACCATCAGCTTCGCACCCACCTCGCGGGCGATCTCGGCGAACCGGCCGTGAGGAATCTCACGGGGATACGCGCTCGCGCCGGCGACGATCAGTTTCGGCTTGTGCTCCCGCGCCAGGCTCACGATCTGGTCGAAGTCGAGCAGTTGGTTGTCGCGGCGGACGCCATAGTGGACGAACTTGTAGAAGATGCCCGAGCTGTTGAGCTTCATGCCGTGCGTGAGATGGCCGCCGTGGGCCAGGTCAAAGGCGAGCACGGTGTCGCCCGGCTGGATGGCGGTGAGGTAGACGGCCGAGTTGGCCTGACTGCCTGAGTGGGGTTGCACGTTGACGTGCTCCGCGCCGAAGACGGCCTTGAGCCGGTCGCGGGCGAGGTCCTCGACCTTGTCAACGAACTCGCAGCCGCCGTAATAACGGTGGCCGGGGTAGCCCTCGGCGTATTTGTTGGTGAGCACGCTGCCGACCGCCTGCATGACGGCGGCGCTCGTGAAATTCTCGCTGGCGATCATCTCCAGGCCATCCTGCTGCCGGGTCTGTTCCGCGGCCATGGCCGACCAGACCTCGGGATCATCCTGTTCGACGAGATTGGGGGTACCGTTCATGGGTTTTCTCCTCTGGGGTGTCCTGGCGGGACGAGAGCGGAACTCTAGCGGGGCGAGCCTCTGCGGACGAGCACCTGAATTGTGGGCAGCGGCAGCGGGAGCGTCAACGAAGCAACGTGGCCGCCACGCTTTCCGCCAGGCGCCACCGTTCGGCCCATACCGAGCGGTGCGTCGATTCTTCCAAGCTTCGACAGTTTTGTGCCTTGCCGAGCCTTCCGTCACGCGGGTACGGTGCCTCGGATGGCTTCTTCCACAGTCATTGTGGGCTTCCTCGTTCCAGATCGATATCCTTCGACGATGCGGGCATGTCATGAAGGCAACTGCTCCCAAACGCATCGCGCTCCTCGTCGAGTCGTCTCACGGCACCGGCAGGGATATCGTTCACGGCGTCGCGGCGTTTCTCCGGGAACAGGGCTGCGACTGGCTGGTCGACCATGAGACGCAGCGGCTCGAGGGCAGTCCGCCGGCATGGCTGGCGAAGTGGCGAGGAGACGGCGTGATCGCCCGCCTCCATTCGGAGCGGGTGGCGAAGGCCGTCTCCCGGCTGCGAGTGCCGGTGGTCGATGTGCTCAACGCGTTGCCCCCTGCCCCGGGCGTGCACCAGGCGCACGTCGATGAAGCCGCCATTGCCAGGCTCGCCTTCGAACACTTGCGTTCGCTGGGATTACGGCAGTTTGCGTTCTGCGGTCCGACCGACCGTGTCTGGGCCTTGCAACGCCGTGACGTGTTCACGGCCGCGGCCACCGAGGCGAACATGCCCGTGCATGTGTACGAGTTTTCCAGACACCTTCGCACCCAGGAGCTGGCGAGCCGGCGGGCCGAGCGACTGGTGAAGTGGCTGCAGACATTGCCCCGGCCCATCGGCGTGCTCGCCGCCAATGATTCGTATGCGTGGCTGGTCTCGACAGCCTGCCGGCTGGCAGGCCTGACGGTGCCGGCCGATGTGGCGATTCTCGGCGTCGACAACGACGAGGTCTTCTGTTCGCTCGCCCGACCGCCCCTTTCGAGCATCGTCACCGCGACGGGGCGACTCGGGCTTGAAGCTGCGAGGATGATGGACGCCATCCTCAACGAGCGCGACGCCGGCAAGCGACGACATATCATGGTGCCGCCGCTGGGCGTCAAGATCCGCGCGAGCACCGACACACTGGCCACCGACGACGAGGATGTCACGGCCGCCGTGCAGTTGATCCGCGGGCTCGGCCCCGAAAAGCTCTCCGTTGCGGCCATCGCCGAGGCCGTGGGCGTCTCGGTGAGCACACTCCAGCGGCGCTTTCGCGAGACGGTCGGCCACAGCGTGCACGAGGAGTCGATCCGGCACCGGCTGCGGATCGCGATGCGGTTGCTCTCGGAGACCGATCTCTCCATCCTCGCCGTGGCCCATCGCGCCGGCTTCGGCCATCAGGAATATCTTGGCCGGGTGTTCAAGTCCCGCCTGCGTGTCACTCCAGCCGAGTATCGCAAGTCCGCCCTGAGTCGCTCCGCCGAGGCACTCAGCCAATTTCGCGGATGATCAACGACTCCACAGCACGACTAGCGTGCGTGCTTTGGTTCGATAACCGAGGCCAGGAAATCGCCGTCGCGTCGCAGTCGCGGGACGGCGAGCGCCCGTCGCTGCGGGATCGGCAGGCTCGCCTCTGCCTCATCGAAGAGCGGCCATTCGCAGTGGACCGACATCGGCATGTCGACGTGCAGGGCCGACAGCAGCGTGAGAAATTTCTCCCACGGCACGATGCCCTGGCCGGCAGGCACGTCGACGGGCTGCGCGGATTTAACGGACGCCCAGCGGAAGTCCTTGAAGCAGAGGCTGCGGATGAAGGGGGCGATCCGGCGCAGGCCCACGTCCCAGGAGCCGGTCGCCTCGGCGACGGCGTGCCGCACGTCGTATTGGCAGCCGATCGAGCGAGGGTCGCGGTCCTCGAGAATCTCGCGGATGTCCCAGACGGAGCCCCCAACGCGGCCGCCCGAGGATCCATGGTGATTCTGATAGCAGCCGGTGATGCCGCACCGCTGGTTGAGTTTCTCGAGCGCCGCCATGTGTCGGCGGAGCGAGTCGAGCGAGCGATCCATGCCGAGCGTGTCGTCATACTGAAGATACGCCATGCGGTAGACGGCCACACCCTCCGCAGCCGCAGTCTTGAGCACCGGCTCCGCAGCCGGATCGTCCGCCGACTTGATCGCGGTCACGATCATGCCAATCGACAGTCCCTGCCTGCGGGCGGCGGCCGCCGCGCGGGGGAGATCGGTGGCGACGCGTTCCGGCTCGACATGGCCTCCCGGCCGCACCGTTAATTCGATGCCGCCGTATCCGGCTTCGGCCGTGGTCTCCGCCAGAGCGTCGTAGTCGAGCCACTGCAGCGGCTTGGAAAAGAGATGCAAGCTCGAACGCGCTGCAGCCGGTGCATCGCCGCGCACCGGCACCGCATTGACGACGGCCGCTGCGATCCCTAAACGAAGGAAATCCCTCCGCAGCATGGCTACTTTCGCTCCTCGAGACCGGTCGTCTCAGGACAGAACCAGATGAACACGACGCCCAGCAGGTAGATGGCCGAGAGAATCGAGCCCGCCGCAGGAAAGCTGCCTCCGAAGAGCCCCATCAGCTGAGCCGTCTGCAGCGTGCCGATCGCCGCGAGCACGCGACCGAAGTTGTAGGCGAAGCCCTGGCTGGTGGCCCGGATGGCCGTTGGAAAGAGCTCGGGCAGGTAGAGCGGAAACCATCCATAGAAGGCGGCCGTCACACCACCGGCAAGGCAGACCGCCGCCAGGAAGCCGGAGGTGAATGCGGTGTGGCCCTGATAGAGCCAGAGCAGCGATGCCACCGATCCCAGGCACAAGAGGGCGTAGGTCAGGCGGCGGCCCAGCCGTCCGGCCAGAAACGCCGCGGCGATGGTGCCGATCACCGCGCCGATCGCGGAGGCGAGCTGCGTGTATTCCTTGGCGAACTTCTGCGGCGTGTCACGCGATAGTTCGATCGCCCAGCTCGGCGCCCACTGGAGCGATCCCCACGTGCCGAGGAGCGCCACGCCGGCGAGCATCGCCCCCTGCAGCAGCCGACGCTTGAGCGTGGCCACCTCGCTGGCGCGAATCTCGCCCGCGGCCATCGCGCGGGAGAGATACATCAGCACCGGATGGAGGAAGCCGCGAAAGGCGGCGAGGATGCCCAGCGGGGTCACCACCGCCCGCAGCAGCCGCGAATCGACCGCCGGCGACCAAACGGCGATCACGGCCGCAGCCCCAACCGCGCCAGCCAATGTCGCCAGCAGGTCGCGGCCGGCCCAGTGGGTCGTCCGGCCGCTCCGCTTCTCTTCTTCCCAGCGGTGCGACTCGGGCACGCAGGCACGGATGAAAAACACCAAGAGCGCCGGCAATGCACCAGCGATCATCAGGAATCGCCAGGCCTGATTCGCCAGCAGCGATTCCACCCACGGCGCTGGCAGCACCTCCCCCAGTCCGCCGCGCACGCTCGTGATCAGCGTGCCGAGCATGATGCTCACCACGGGCACCAGACCGATGCCAACGTTCGACGCCGCACCGATCAATCCGGCGATCCAGCCACGTGAACGCTCCGACCACATCTCGTTGACGAGCGCCACGCCGAGCGACCACTCGCCCCCCATGCCCAGTGAGGCGATGAACCGCAGCACGGCGATGTGCCAGGCCTCGGTGGCGAGTCCACAGGCCCCGGTGAACAGTGCATACGTAATGATGGAGAGCGACATCGCACGGACGCGGCCGATCCGGTCGCCCAGCCAGCCGAACACCACGCCGCCGGTGGCCGCGCCGATGAGAAAGACCGCCATGATCACGCCGAACCAGCCGTCGATGTCGGCCTTCGAGGCGCCGGCGAGCAGTTCGCCAAGCGCCGGCCGGCCTACGAGTGGAAACATGCCGATCTCGAAGCCGTCGAACATCCAGCCGAGCAACGCGGCCACAAGGGCCATCCAGCGGCCACGGGCGGTGGCGTGATGCGTGGCGGCATTCAATTGGGCGTGGTCCATGCGTGAGCCTCGGAGTGAATCTCAGGGGATAATCGAAGTGTGGAGGCGGCGTGCCGGAGATAATACCGGGCGCATGTTTGGGTTTACGTTTTCTTTTCCGCAATGTGCGAGGGGCTGCCCATGCCTCGAGAGCCGGCGTTGCTGACCAGCGCAGGCAGGATGCCGGAGCGCAGTCAGCATCGAGTGAGCGGAGGCCAGGATGGCCGGAGCGAACGTCCGGCGAGGAGGCGTGGGCAGCCCCGACGTGTCGCCATCACAGTGTCAATCATTGGGTGCTCTCGGTAGATAGCCAGCCTGTCAGGTACCGCGCGACGCCATCCAGCCTCCGGCCGCGAGTGATCCAGTCGCCAGGAACGGCTCGGGGAGTATCCGCGGGATCTCCTCGACCCGCATGCCGAATCCTGACCCGGCCAGCGAGCGGAGGTCGATCCTGCCGTTTCGCCGCCGGTAGATGCCGGGATGCACGGTCGCCTCCGGGATCGAGGCCGCGGGATAGAACTGCGGCGCGTTGGTCTCCACGCCCGCGAGCGTGCCGGCATGGGCCGCCAGCCGCGCGTGTGGCAGCATCGCCAGCATCGGGTTGGTGAGATCCTGCACCATGATGTCCATGCCGTGCGAACGTGCCCACGCGAGAGAGAGGAGGGCACCCGACATCGTCTTGCAGGTCTTCAATGCCACGCCGTTCCAGCCCAGCGTCCGGCCGGCAGCCACGTGCCGCCAGTCGTGCCCGCTCTCGTCGAGGAACAGCCGCGTGCGACCGGCGATCGAGTGGACGTCGATCGGATTGGCCGCGAGGTCATACGGGAACGGCTGCTCGACGTAGAGTAGCTGACGGGCCAGCGTGGGATCATCCGCCGCGATCGCATCGAGCACCTCGTGCACGTAGGCCGGCTCGGAGACCGTGCAGTTGAAGTCGGCACAAAACATCGTCACGCCATGGGCGAGCCCGATCCCGCCCACGCGAAGGAGTCTTGCAATGTCCCAGTCGATGTCGTCGCCGCGGAGTTTTATTTTGAGGCACGTGAGGCCGTCTCGCTGGATCCAGTCGGCGAGCACGAGCGGATGGCCGTCGTCAGGCTCCTGCCCGGTGAGATCGGACGCCTCGAGCGGATCGAGGCCACCCACGAGGTGCCACGCGAGCAGTTGAGTCGCAGGCTTGGCCGCCAGAAAATCGGCCGGATACCGGCCCGTGAACAGTCCGCGATCGGCGTCGTCGGGCGGCATTCCAGAGTCGCCGAAGAGGTCGGCCAGATCGCGGCTGAGATACTCAGCCGTGTAGCTCGTGAATGTGTCGATGCCGTGCACCTTGCCGAAGGCGTCGTGGATGGCGAGGTCGAGCGGGCTCAGGCAGATCAGGGCTGCGAGTCTCGGGATGGATTCGTTGCTCTCGCCAGTGGCAGTGCGGACAAGCTCTTCGAGGCGTTCCACCTCGAATGCGTGGCCGATCTCCATCGCGTGGCCCGACCCGGGCCATTCGCAGATCGCCTCCGCGCAGGCCGCGGCCAGCCGGACCATGGCATCGTGCCGCACCGCGTGCGGGAGGCTTGACGGCCAGCCCCACTGCACAGACAGCGGCGTTTCACCCCAGCCGACCGCCCGCACTCCCTCCGCCGTTTGCACCTCTGCCGCCACGCGGGCGCACGTCACCTCGTCGACGATCTGGCCGCCGAACTTCAGCGGTATCCGCAGCTTCACGGGGAGCAAAAAGACTGCTGCGCCCGTGACCCGCACGTCGGTGGCCCGCGATGACGACGGCTTCTGCTGCCTGCGACCAAGAGTGCTCGCATGGTTCATGGTGAGGGTCTTCCGGCAACGGGCCGCACGTCAACGCCTCGCATGAGGTGCAGCCGGCCGCGATGGGCCGCCAAGGCCGTGGCCGCCTCTGGCGAAAGATCGCGCAGGCCCCGCAGCGCGATCTCGCCGTCGTAGGCAGCGAGGGCCGCCGCTGTCTCAGGCGAGAGCCGCTCGAGGCCGTTCAAGATCAGCGAGCCGCCTTTGCGGCGGGCGAGCGCTGCGGCGGCCTCCGGACTCAGTTCCGTCAACTCGTTGAGCACAAGGACTCCCTGATGGCCCGCCAAGGCAACCGCCGAGGCGGGTTCGAGCGTCTTCAAGCCCGCGAACCACAGCACCGAACGCGACTGGTCGGCCCGGCGGGTGACCACGTTGGGCCGCGAGCGGTCCTCGAATACTCCTTCGTTCGTTGCCAGGATCGCTGCGATCTCTGGCGCAAGCTCCGTGACGCCCACCTTCAATTCGCCCCACTGCCCCGCGAGCTTGCGGGCCAACTCCGGTGAGTCGAGCCGCTCGAGCGCGGGGAGGCGGAGATTGCCGACATGGGCCGTGAGTGCCGCGGCGGTTTCCGGCGTGATCTGCCGCAGCGCCCGAAAGTCGAGGTCGAACTGGCCGAATCCCTTCACTGGCTTATGCGCCGCGAGGGCCCGGGCCGCCTCTGGCGATAGTTCGGCGATGGCCGCGAAGCAGATCGCGCCTTCGTGCGCCGCCAGTTCGGCAGCGGCCGCCGGGTCGAGCGAGACCAGGGCGTCGAACCGCAGTGGCGCCTTGCGGGCGGCATACTCCCGGGCCTGTTCGACGGTGATGGACGTGATCTTCTCCGGGGCGGGCAACGGCGCAGCGGCAGCCACGCTGGCGATCACCGCCACGAGCACGGCGATGGCTACTTGCATACAAACATCTCGCTTTCGCAACAGAGCGCGACGAGGTCCCGCAGGCGATAGCCATCTGGAGCGGCCGCCGCCAGGATCTTCCGGATCGCCGGCTGGTCGGCCACGTCGAGCTCGCGGCCGAGGGCCATGACGAGCAGCTTTTCCACGAGGCAGCGGGCAAACCGTTCCGGCTGCTCGACGAGCAGCTTCTTGAATTCGGTGACGTTCTTGAACGCCGCGCCGGAGAGCTCTCCGCTCGGATCGACCGGGGGCTTTTTCTCAGTGTCGTTGTAGGCGTCACGCCAGCGGCCGATTGCGTCGAATGATTCGAGAGCGAAGCCGGGCGGGTCGATGAGTGCGTGGCAGGTGGCGCAGGCGGCGTTGCTGCGGTGCTTCTCCAGCCGTTCACGGATCGTCGTCGCCCCGCGGATGTCGGGCTCGATCACCGGCACGTTCGCCGGCGGCGGGGAAGGCGTCGTGCCCAAGATGTTTTCGAGCACCCATGCGCCGCGGATCACGGGCGACGTGTCGACGCCGTTGGCCGTGAGCGTGAGGATGCTCGCCTGACCGAGGAGGCCGCCGCGGCGACGGTCGGTGAGCGACACCCGCGCAAAGCCGGTCTGCAGCCGCGAACGCGACGGCGCGGTGCCGAGGGAGTCGGGAGTGAGGTCCGTCGCAGAGAGGCCCTCGACGGGTTTCCCCAATGCTGCCTCGAACGCGTTGGCAGGGATGCCGTAGAGCCGAGCGAGGCCGGCGTTGACGATCGTCTCGTCGGCATCGAGCAGCCGCACAGCCGGGCCGTTGGTGGCCAGGAGCTGCTGGAAGACGAGCCGGGTCTCCCGCCGCATCGCCGGTTCGAGATCATCGTCGTAGTAGGCCCGGAATTTCGCCCGGTCGGGAGCCATCGAGCCGAGCTTCCAGAGGGCCAGCCAGCCGTCGAGAAAGGCGTCGAGAAATCGGTCGCTCGTGACGGCGGCTGTAAGCAGCCGCTCAGCCTCGGCACGGCGAACCTCAGGCCGCTCGAGACGGTGATCGGCCGCGAGCTGCAGCAGCCGCTCGTCGGGCTGCGACACGGCGAGGAAGTAGGAGAGCCGCGAGGCAATCTCATGGTCGTCAAGCTGCGGTCCCTTCTCCTCGCGGTAGAGGAAGCCGGGCGAGCAGAGCACGCCCACGAGTCCCTGCTTGATCGCCTCTTCGGGCGGCTCGCCCGAAGCCTCGGCCGACCGCACGAGCGCCACGAGCGGCGCGACCTCCTCGCGGCCGACCGGCCGCCGCCAGGCCCGCGTCGCGAAGGCGTGGATCACCGTTTCCGCCCGGTCGCTGCGGTAGGGCTCGGCGCCGAAGATCTCCCGGTGGCTCTTCGGCGGCCACTCCGGTTCGAGCGGCCCCTCGACCACGATCTGCATGACCCGGATCTGCGGCATCTCCACCCACATCGGGATCGTGAAACCACCGCCACGTTCGACGTTGTCCTCGAACCGGGCGAGCGCCTCCTTGTCGAGCAGGGCGAAGCGGTTCTCGTGGAAATAGTGGTTGATCCGATAGTTGCCCCCGTTCAAGCCGTTGGGAAACACGAACCGGGGATATTCCCCCGCGTCGAGCCAGGCCTCGCACTCGACCCACCGCTTCTCGTCGTCTGGCAGATCCCAGTGCCCGATCTCCCGCTCCCGCTGCTGCTCGTGCGTGGCGATGAACTCGGCCGTGCCTTGATTATCTGGGTTCGTGAGGTCGAGTCCGCGGAGCGACCCCGAAACGAGCTGTAGCCGAAGGGGCTTGCCATCCTGCCACTCCCCCGTCGGACCGAGCGGGAACCTCGTCGGCAGACTCATGTCCGCCTTGCGAAACTTCGCCTCCGCCTCGATCCGGATCCGATACCGGCCCGCGAGCGGCACGCCCTCCCGTAGGTCATCGATGGGCACATAGCCTACCAGCGGTGAATCGCCGGGCCGCTCGAGCAGCGTCTGCCAGGGCTGCGGTTTTTTCTCGATTCGCGCATACCACTGCGCCTCGGCCATCGGGTAGGAAAACTTCGTCTTGTAGAACGGCGGCCGCAGATCCCATGTTCGCACCTCCGGCCGCGGCTCGAAGTGGACGGCCCGGTCGATCGCGGTCTCGGCCGCCTCGACCGCCCGCCGCAGAAGAAACCCCGACGTCACGAGTGATTCGCCGTTGGTGGCGAAGCCGTGCGTGCGGACGTCGCTGGGAAACCCGTCGGCGGGATCGAACCCGGGCGCGTCGAGATGGAGCAGGTCTTTGATCGTGTTGTGGTATTCGTCGCGGTTGAGGCGACGAAAGACGGTCGGATGACGGGAACCTGCAGCCTTGGCATGCGCGGCCAGCCGGTTCTCGAGGTCGAGCACCGCGGCCTGCCGCTCGTCGGCCGTCGGCCGCTCGCCGTCGGGCGGCGGCATCCGCTCGGTGTCGAGTTCGTCGAGCACCTTCCGCCAGAGGTCGAAGTTTTTGGGTGTGATTGCGGCGTCGAGCCCTTCGAGAGACAGGTTTGCCTCTTTGGTGGCTGCGTCATGGCAGTCGAGGCAGCGGGCGGCGACGATCCGGGCCGCGGGGGTGTCTTCGCCCGCAGCGATCAGTGCGGTGGTCGCGACGAGGCAGGCCGCGCCGACGAACGGCCACCACGCTCCGCTTGAGTCCCTCCACATGGCGGCCGTCGTCATCCCAACTCCGTAAACGTGCTCGTGCTGCGGTTGAACCGGTCGGTCTCCACGCCAAACCGCTGGGCCATCGTCAGATAGAGGTTGCACAGCGGCACCTTCTTGCCCACTTCGGCCGGTGCGACCACGTGGGTGCGATGGCGATACCCGCCGCCTGCCACGAGGATCGGCAGGTCGACGTTTGTGTGTGCGCTGCCGTCGCCCATGCCGCTGCCAAAGAGCACCTGGGTCGAGTCGAGCAGATCGGCCGCCGCGAGCCGGTCGAGGAACCGCGCGAGCTGCTCCATCTGGAACCGCTCGATCTTTCGCATGCCGGCCATGAGCGTCGGATCCTTGCCGTGGTGCGAGCAGCCGTGATAGCTGCTCTCACCGCCGACGGCGGCAGTGTCGAACGATCCCGGCACCTCGATCGTGGCCACGCGAGTGGAGTCGGTCTGCAGCGCGAGCAAGACAAGATCGAAGAGGATCGGCACCTGCTGGGTGACGCTGCCGTCGCGGGGCTCCGTGATGCCGGCCGCCGGCCGCGGCCGCGACAGCCAGGCCTTTTCCTGCTGCAGCGTGGTCTCCACTTCTCGGATGGAGCTGAGATACTTGTCGAACTTGCGTCGGTCGTCCGCCGAGAGCCGCGGCTCCATGCCGTGGGCCTGATCGAGGACGGCGTCGAGGATCGAGCCGCGACGGTCGTAGGCGGCGATCTGCCGCGTGGTGGCCTCCGGCGGGTCGTCGCGAAAGAGCAGCCGAAACACCTCGCTCACCTTCTGGATCGGCGGCACGAGCACGCCGCTGCGGGTCCAGGAGAGTTCTGCGCTCCCGGTGCCAGCGGGGCCCGCGGCCGTGTTGAGCACCGGAAACCGTGTCTGGCCGACGACCGAACGGCCGAGGAACTGGTCGAGCGTGATGTTGCCGTCGGGCATCGTGGCGGCGTCGGCCGACTTGACCCCGGAGAGGAACGTGTGCGTGAGTCCGTGGCCGCCGTTCGCGCCGTGGTCGAGGTTCGAGAAGACGGTGAAGCGGCCGCGGTGTTTTTCGAGTGGGGCGAGGCTGGCCCGCAGCTTCGCGTCGGGCCCGTCGCCAACCGGAAAAAAGTCGTCCTTCAGCATGCCGAAGGGATTCGCGATGCAGACGAATCGCCGAGCAGCCGGGCCGGAAGCCTCGCCGCCGAGCGACTCCCCGAGCGATTCAAAGAACGGCAGCGCAAGGCACACGCCGCCGGCCCGCAGCACGCGGCGGCGGCTCATCGCAGGGCCGGTCACTGGGACTGTTGGGACTGTTGGGACTGTTGTCATCGGGACTGTTGTCATTGCCAACCTCCTCACCGACCCTATCACACGCCCGGCCTGGCCGGTCTGCCTGACCCAAAACATCCAAAAAATGACCGAAAATGTTTCGGACGATCGGCTATCGTCGTTTCATGCAGTTGATGTGGAGGGGACTCGCTGACTCGCCAGCCGTGCCTCCCCGCAAGAAGCCACGAACGAAGGATGAGTGCCATGCGATCTGACACGAGTACCTGCCGCCCCGAATCAGCAGATCAAGCCCGCTACGGCCGCGCTGCCGATGGTTTTGCGCTCGGTTTTACGCTCGTTGAACTCTTGGTGGTCATCGCGATCATCGGCACGCTCGTCGGCCTGCTCCTGCCGGCCGTGCAGGTGGCGCGGGAGTCGGCCCGTACAACAGCATGTGCCAACAAGCTCCGGCAAATTGCACTCGGCGTGATCAACTATGAAGACGCGAGGAAGTGGTATCCGCCAAACGGCACGAACCCTCAATGCCACAATACCTTCTCATTTTTTCCCGAGATCCTGCCCTACATCGAGGAGCAGGCGACGTCCGACCGTATCTATAAGATGCTGTACACGGACAAAGTGACAACGAACACTACTACGCCGGTCAATCTCCGCGGCCTCGCGATGCCGGCATTGCGATGTCCGTCGGATGTGCTCGACCGAGACCCCGATTTGAGTGGTGAGCCGACCAACTATCGCTGCAGTGTTGGAGACATCTTTGATCAGAACAGGGCTGCCCGGCGTGGTCCGTTCGGTGGGAATGGGACGGCCCCCGGCGGATGGCAATGGTCCAAGGCGTCGATGGTGACCGACGGTCTCTCGAATACCGTCCTGCTGGGCGAAGCCACGATCTACAGGCTGAACTCGCCGAACGTGCGGAGGGGCATGCTGCAGTTCAGCGGTTTTACCAGCACATCCCAACCGCTGGCCTGCCTTCAGGCGCTCGCAAGCCCGAGCTGGGATACGCTCAGCAATGACTTCACTGGCGCCGTGTTATCCGGCACTCGCTGGCTGCATAACGATTACGTCCGCTTCCAGACGGTGTTGCCGCCCAACGCGCCGACCTGCTCCACGTCGGCCACGGGTTTGGCCGGCGGTTTGCTGCCATCGGCGAGCAGCTACCACACTGGCGGAGCGAACGTGGCGATGTGCGATGGCTCGACCAGGTTCGTCGACGAGACGATCGACACCGGTGACCTTTCTTTGACACTCAAGCCGAGTGGCACCACGGATCCCCACTTCGTAAACAACTACATCGGCACGTCACGCTGGAACGGCGTCTGGGGTCGGTTGGGCAGCCAGAAGGGCGGCGAGGTGATCAATCAATGATCCCTCGGCGACGACGCTTCCTGATCGAGCCAGTGCAGGCACCGCTTCTCGTGCTCGTCGCCATCGGCCTGCTGGCGACAGGCTGCAGTCGGGGTGGCAATCGGCCGATCGTGCATCCCGTGAAGGGGCGAGTGACGCTCGAGGGCCAGCCGCTCGAAGGAGTGGGCGTGTCGTTTAGTCCGGTCGTCAAGGGCCAGGGTGCCACGGCCTTCGGTAAGACGCTCGCCGACGGGAGCTACACGCTGACCTCCACCCGCGGCGGCACCCTGGGTGCCGGGGCCGCGGCCGGTGAGTATGTCGTGATGCTGCAAAAGTTCGTAGAGGTGGCCCCCGATGCCGTACCGCCCGAGTTTTCAGCCGCGGCGGGTGACTCGTCGCGACAGGTGCAGCAGTGGTTTTCCAAGCAGGAGACGAGCCGCCTCGAGGACGAAAAGACGGTGCGGTATGTCATCCTCGGCCTCCTGCCCGAGGCCTACGGCAACGCGGAAACGTCGGGCCTGCGGGTGACCGTCAAGCCGGGCGTTCATTCTGGTCCGACGTTCGAGTTTGATCTGCAGCGAGACTTCCGCGGCACGACACCCCAGAAATGAAATCACTTGCGAAACAAGGTGCCGTGGCGTTGCTGCTCGCAGCCGGGTGCCTGCGGCTGAACGCCGAGGAAGCGACGCCTGTCGCTGGCTGGACCGAAGACTTCAACACGAAGTCGTGGGTTGAACGCTGGGTGCCGTATGGACGCCTGGCGGATGGCACGTGGGCCCAGGGCATCGAGGGCCACTGGCCGAAAGGAGAGAAATCGATCTTCTCCCGGCGGGAATGGTGGCAGCTCGAAGAGGGCATGATCCGCGGCACGAATTTCCCCAACGAGTCCCACGCCGCCGGCCTCTCGCGGCGAGACAAGTTTCCGCGGCCGTTCCAGCAGACCGGCGTGAGGGTGCGGTGCCGGCTGCGGCTCGGTGACGCGACGACCGCGCGGATCCGGATCGGCGGCACGTCGCCCGGCATCAAGCCCGACGAGGCGACGGACAACCATGTGGCCGTGGTCGACGTGCGGCCCGCCGGCATCCGGTTCTGGAATGGCAACCGCGTGCTTATGGCCGAGGAACCACAGACCGATCCGGCGGCTGGCGTGAAGGCGAAGCCCAAACGGCAATTCAAGAACGACGTGCTCGAGCAGGTGTCGGACCGGCCGATCGCACCGCTCGAGTGGCACGATGTGCTCTACGAGGTGAAGCAGCGGGACATTCGGGTGGTGGTCGATGGCGAGGAGGCACTGACCTACCAACTGCCACACGAACAGCCGATCCAAACGTTCAGCCTCGAAGTCGACGGCGACAAACGCTCCGTCGGCAAGGCCTGGTTCGACGAGGTGTCGGTGGAACCGCTGCCGCGGGAATGAAGGCCTGACATCGCCCTCGTCCAAGAGCGAGCTGCTCCAAGATCGCCCTAATCCAGCAGCAACGGCTCGGGCATAAAAGTCACGATCGGAATCAGAAACGAGAGCACCCCGAGCACCGTGCGGGCCAGGCCCAGCGGCCGGCCGTCGGAGCGGATCGGAGGGTGATCGGTGCCTAGCAGCGTCACGATCACCACCATCGCGACCCAGTTGGTGCGACCGAGGATCACGATCGCGGCGATCGACGCGATGAGCACGCTCCGTGCGATCCAGTGAGCCCGTCGCCCGAAGATGGCGTAGCTCACGTGGCCGCCGTCGAGCTGGCTGATCGGAATCATGTTGAGTCCCGTCACGAGCAGGCCCACCCAGCCGGCCATGAAGAGCGCGTTGGGAGCGATGGTCGCGTCGGCGGCGATGTCGGGGCGGACCAGCCCGAGAATGCCGCGGGCCAACGGCGGCATGGCAAAGGGACTATGCTTCGCCGGCTCGCCAGCCAGCAGGCCGACGGCCAAAACGGGAAGGGCGATCACGAGCCCGGCCAGCGGCCCAGCCAGCGCGATGTCGAAAAGTTGCCGACGGTTGGCCCGGGAGCCCTCCATCCCGATCACGGCCCCCATCGTGCCGGTGAGCAGCACCGGCACCGGAATGAAGAACGGCAGCGTGGCCGGAATCCCGTGCAGTCGGGCGGCGATAAAGTGCCCCGCCTCGTGGGCCCCGAGCACCGCCATCACCGCTGCCATATAAAGCAGCCCCCGTTGCCAGTGCTCCGCCACCTCGAGGCCAAACTGGTCGTCGAAGCCGAGCAGCTCCGCCTCCCAGCCCGATACGCCCGCCGCGAAGGTGGTGATGCAGGTGAGCAGAAAGAGCAATGCCTGCAGCCGCATCGGCTGCCGCCGCATCGGCAACGCAGCGGGCCCCGCTGTATACGGCGGGGAACCGGGCTCGAAACCGTGGGAAAGCGGCTGCATCGACTCCACAATACAGGTTTTGTGACTCGGCTGGTAAGCTGCGGTCAGCCGGAAGCTCCGCGGAGTTGCGGAGCGCCGAACCCACTTGATCGCTCGCGAGGGAATTTCGATGTCGTTCCTGCCTGTCAGCTGTCGTGGTCTGCGAAGGACAGTGGCCGCCTGTGCCGTGGCTGCCACCCTCTGCGTGGGCGGCCTCGTGCCGGCACACGCCGACGAGCGGACGGTCTTGGCCGTCGTCACCTGCGACAGCTATGCCGACCTCAAGAGACAGTTCGGCTGGCTCGGGGCCCAGGTCGGCCAGCCTGGCCTGCCCGGCATGCTCGAGTCGGTGCTTCTCATGGCCACACAGGGCCGGGGCCTGGCCGGGCTCGATGTGAAGCGGCCGCTGGGCGCGGTGCTGACGACCGACGGCGGCGACATCGCCGTGCACGGCTTCGTGCCGGTCAAGAGCCTCGACAAGCTGCTCGATTCACTCCAGGCCGTAACCGGCCCCACCGAACAGTCGGGCGAGACCCGCAGCCTCACGCTTCCCAGCGGTGTCGCGCTCACCGTGCTTGAGAAGAATGGCTGGGCCGTCGTGTCGCCGCAGGGCATCGACGCCGAGGCGGTCGATGATCCCGCGCCGCTGTTCGCCCCGCTCTCGGAGAACTACACGCTCGGCATCGAGCTGTTTCCCCACCGGTTGCCGGACTCACTTCGCCAGCAGCTCCGCATGCTGATCGAACAGGGGGCGGCCGCCGCAGGCGAACAGGGCCAGCAGCTGGATGGCCGCGCAGTCGCCGCCGCGCTTGACAGCCTGGGCAACACCGAGTCGCTGGCCCTGGGCATCGCGATCGACAGCGAAAAGGATCGGCTCTTCATCGAGAACCGCACCGTGGCGGTGCCGGGCTCTCCCATGGCCCAGGCCATGGAAGGCTCCGACAAAGGGCAGTCAACCGTGCCCATGCCGCCGGCCGTTGACGGCAAACGCCACGCAGTCAATGGGCATTTGGTGCAGTCGGTACCCGCTGCCTCCCGTGAGGAGGCTCAGATCATGCTTGATCAGGCTCTCCCTCCCGGCAGTAACGATCCGCTGACGAAGACCTTGTCACTGTTGTTGAGGGAGTCGCTGGCGTCGGTGCTCGCTACCGGCGGCATCGATGCGGCGGTCTGTATCGACAAGATCGCTGCAGCGAAGCCGACTGCCCTGCCCTCCATCACGGCGGGACTGCGGGTGAAGGATGGCGCGGCCCTGGAGAACCGCATCAAGCAGTCGTTCGGCGGTCTGAACACTGGAAAGACCCCGCTGCCCCCGGGCGTGGACGTCGCCTTCAACTCGGGCAAGGTCGGCGCAGCCAATCTGCACACGATCACCATCGACCTGAGCGAGACCGACGCCGCCGAGAGCCTCGGCAAGTCGCTCGAACTCACCCTGGCCGTTGCGCCGGACTATGCCTTTCTGATGGCGGGCGGCGATCCGCGACAGCGGCTGGCAACCGCGCTTGGGCCAGAGGGCAAGGCCGATTCGCAGGCCAAACCGATCGTCGGCCTCGACGTGTCGGTGAATCGCGTGCTGGCCTACGCCGCCGACCGGGGAGCCCTGCCCGCCGAGGCGGTTCCCGCTGCGGAAGAGAACGACAGCGACAAGCAGGATGGCAACGTGAAGCTGCTCATCCGTCCGATTGAACGGGGCGTGGCGACCAGACTATCGGCCGACGGCAGCGCGGTGCGGGCACTCGCAGCCGGCGCCGGTGCCGGGGCTGCCAATGCCAACGGTCAGGCGATCCCGCCGGGACTGCCAATTCCGAATGGGTTTCCGGTCCCGGCGCCCGCGCGATGAGCGGAGCTCGGCCGCTTCAACAACAGTTCCACCGAGGCGTTGAACCGAACGGTTCGTTCAACGCGGTCCTTCGTCTTTTATCCTCACACGCCTTCACACCACACACCTTTACACCTTGATCACCAATAACACGACATCCTCCGGTTCCCAGGCATCTGCGCACGCATCAGGCAGTTCCACTCCGTCCAGCATCCGCACGCAGATCGCTGGCGTGAACGTGGCCGACCTGGCCCGCGAGCACGGCACGCCTCTCTATGCCTACGACGCCGACATGATCCGGCAGCGCTGCCGCGACCTCGCCGCCTGGGACACGGTCCGCTTCGCTCAGAAGGCCTGCTCGAACCTTGCCGTGCTCGATCTGATCCGCCGCGAGGGCGTGGTGGTCGATGCCGTGAGCACCGGTGAGATCCACCGGGCTCTCAAGGCCGGCTACTCCGCGCACGCCGACCGTGCTGCCGCAGCCGATGGCCTGCCGCCGGTGCACCCGATCGTCTATACGGCCGATATCTTCGACCGGGCGAGTCTCGACGCAGTCGCGAAACTTGGGATTCACGTCAACTGCGGCTCGGCCGACATGATCGAGCAATTGGCCGAACGCGTGCCAGGGGCAAACATCACGCTGCGGGTGAATCCCGGCTTTGGCCACGGCCATAGCCAGAAGACCAACACCGGCGGTGAGGGCTCGAAGCACGGCATCTGGCACGAAGACATCCCCGAGGTGCTCCGCCGCGCCGAGTGGGCGGGGCTGTCGGTGAGCGGCCTCCATATGCACATCGGCAGCGGCACCGATCTGGAGCATCTGGCCGAGGTGGCCAGCGCGCTCGAGCGGGTGGCGATCGAGATTGGCCGTTCACTCACGATGGTGAGTGCCGGCGGCGGCCTGCCGGTGCCCTACAAACCGGGCGAGGTCCATGCCGATCTGGGCGGCTATTTTCAGCTTTGGGATGGGATGCGAAAGCGGCTCGAAGAACGCTTCGGCCACCGCATCCGTCTGGAGATCGAGCCGGGCCGTTATCTCACGGCCGAGTCAGGATACGTGGTCACGGAGGTTCGCGCCATCAAGCGGCAGGGCTCGCGGAAATACCTGCTCGTTGACGCCGGTTTCAACACACTTGCGCGGCCGGTGCTCTACGGCTCCTACCATCCGATGAGCCTCTGCCCGGCGAAGGCTGAGTCGGCCGCTGACTTGGTCGCCGGGGCCGCCGCAGAGGAGGTGGCGGTGGGTGGACCGTTGTGCGAATCGGGCGACATCTTCACGCAGACCGATGGCGGCTTCGTGGCCTCGCGGGCGTTGCCGCCGGCACAGGTGGGCGACCTGCTCGTGATCGAGATCGCCGGTGCCTACGGCTTCGTGATGGCGAGCAACTACAACTCGAAACCCTTGCCGGCCGAGGTGCTGATCGACGGCGGCAAGGCGAGGCTCGTCCGCGCCCGGCAAACCCCCGAGGACCTTGTCCGCGGCGAGACCGTCTGAAAAGGTGACGTCAACGAATAACCGCAGATCCCCCGGCTCACGCCGGGGGCTTTTATAAAAATTCCATACAAGCCCGGAGCGCAAGCGATGGGATTCCCCAACCGTCCATACAAGCCCGGAGCGCAAGCGATGGGATTCCCCAACCGTCCATACAAGCCCGGAGCGCAAGCGATGGGATTCGCGGCCAACAAAAAATCACCGGGC
>CANHCU010000023.1 GCA_947459185.1 Planctomycetaceae bacterium
GGCGGCGCCGCCTCAGTCAACCTTTTCGACGGCCAGACACGGATCGGAACGGCACCGGTCGTGAATGGCGTCTGGAGGTTCACGGTCGATCCGGCCGCGTCGCTTCCGCCAGGCCGCCATGCCATCTCGGCGCAGGCTATCGACAAGAACGGCAACTTCGGCCCGCGGTCGAGTGCCCTGCCGGTCGAACTGATCACTTCGGCCCCAGCCGCTCCGACGGTCGGCCTCAACCCGCAGTCCGATTCAGGCACGCTGGGGGATCACCGCACGAATGTCGTAAGACCACGCATCAGCGGCGTGGCTCCGGCCGGCAGTAAGGTTTTCGTGAGTGTCAACGGTGCTTCTTACACGCCGGTCACTCCATTGCGGGGTGGATGGGGAACCTGGCCAGCTCCCTTTGCGAACGGCACTCAGACGATCAGCGCCTACTCGGAGAATGTCGCCGGCCTGCGGAGTTCTCTGACCACGTATTCCTTCACCGTCGATACCGTGAAGCCGACTGCCATGCTCGCCTACATCCAAGCCGATAACGAGGTCGAGGTGAGGTTTTCGCGGCCCGTTTCCGGCGTGGATGCGGGTGATTTCCGAGTGTCCGGCATGTTTGCCGGCAGGCCGTTTGATCTGCCGCTGAACAGCCGACAGGTCGTGCAAACAACTGGTGGATTCCATGTGACCCAGAACGATGCCGATGGGATGGTCTATCGCATCCGGATGAACCAGCCGGAGATCTACGGCGGCACCTACACGATCCGCATCGTGGCCGCGGGGTCGGGCATCTTCGACAGGGTTGCGAGGAATCCGCTTCAGGAGACGAGTCAGCGGCTCGTGGCGACCTTTCAAGGAGACCATGGCTCGGGCCACGGAGCTATGAGCCACTGAGCCACGCGGGCCGGACATTCGCCGCTGACTGGCTGTGGGTCTCGGAAGAGGTTTTCTTCTCACTGATAGAAGCGAGAGCGGGAGTTGTTCGTGCGACGAGGCGGATTTCCCTCGCTTGCGCGTCGGGCTTGCATGGAGCGGACGCGGCCTGAACTCAGGCTGCGGTCCGCTTGCCAGTCTGGCCCGCCTTGTAGAGATACGGGTTCATCGACGGGTCGTTGTACATCTTCATCTGGCGGAACACCCGCAGCGGCCGCTGGCCCGCAAAGATCTCCCCGATGAGCCGCTGAAGCGCCTCTATCAGATGCGCACGCTGCATGTCGAGCACCGCCATCCGTGACGCCGCCTTCTCGCGATGCTCCTGCGTCGCATCAGCCCGATCGATCTGCTCCTGCATGTGAAAGCGACGCAGCTCCAGAATCGAGAGCCGATCGATCGCGGCACCCGGAGTCTCCGTGGCTGCCGGCGCCGTCGGACCTGCGACGATCTCGCGACGGGCCAACTCCTCGATCAGCCAATCGTCTGTCTTCTCAATCGCGTCGTTACGGGCCTGGTTGTATTTGTCGATCGCCCGCTTCACCTGCGCGATCCGGGCATCGGTCACCTCCGGCGAACGGGCAATGTCTTCCTCGTGCCAGAGGAGAAAGTTGAAGCGGTGGAGGTCGCAGATCCGGCCACCAAGGCCCTCTTCCTGATGGGCAGGCTCCACCTTGTGCCAGTGGGCCACCAGATATTCGAGCATCTCGTCGATCGCAGCGACCGTCAGCGGCGGCGTGTGGTGGGCGGTGGTCGAGATGGTCTGGATCGAGAAGGTCGGGGTGGTCATCGGAAAAACTCCTGGGGAACGGATTGAGTCGGATCGGGGTGAACGGTGTGGGAAGCGGAGCGAAGGATGGTTAGAGCGTCAGGCTGCCTCGCGGATCACGAGACAGAGGTTCGCCCCGCCGAAGCCGAATGAATTGCTCGCCGTCACCCGCACCGGACGCTCGCGGGCGACGTGCGGCACATGGTCGAGCTGGCACTGCTCATCAGGGTGATCGAGGTTCAAGGTTGGCGGCACCGCCTGACGGGCAATCGCGGCCAGGCACGCGACCGCCTCAAAGGCCGCCGCACCGCTCACCAAATGGCCCGACATGCTCTTCGTGGAACTCACCGGCACGCGATCGACGGCAGACCCCAGTGCCCGACGGATCGCACCCGCCTCGGCCGCGTCTCCCACCGGCGTGCCGGCGGCGTGGGCGTTGACATAGTCAATCTGGTCGGCGGTCACCTGCGCATCGGCCAACGCCTGGGTGATCGCCCAGGCGGCCTGCGTCGGATCGCTGCAGGGGCTCACCATGTGGGCCGCATCGCTCGACATGCCCACGCCCACCAGTTCGCCATACATCCGGGCAACCCGCCGGCGGGCCGCCGACAGCGGTTCGAGCACGAAGCAGGCTCCACCCTCGCCCATCACAAATCCATCGCGGTCGCGGTCGAACGGCCGAGAGGCCTTGGCGGGATCGTCACTGCGACGCGAGAGCGCACGAAGATTGTAGAACGCGGCCAGCGCCGTCGGACTGAGCACGTCGCAGCCACCGACGACACAGGCATCAACCCAGCCTGCGTTGAGCCAACTGCGGCCCAGCGCCATCGCGTAGCCACTCGAGGCACAGGCAGCGGCCACCGTCACTGCCGGCCCGCGGAGATTCATCAGGTGGGCGACGCGATGCACGAGCGTGTCGGTGGGTGACGGCGCGAAGACCTGCGTGCCGCCGTCCAAGAAATCGAGCTCCCACATCTTGAGTTGCTCGGCTCCAAGACCGAGCACCAGACCGATACGGAGCCGGTCGCGGTGTGGAGCCAGGCCAGCGTCGGCGATCGCATGGGCCACAGGGCTGATCACCATCTGTTCCAGCCGCGTGAGGCCTGCGAAGCCCTCAGCGTCGATCGGGCAGAAGCCGTCGGGCGGCGCGGGAATCACATCCACCGCGGCGGCAAACTGATGGCTCTCCCGCGCAAACGCGCCCGGATCGATCGACCGCACGCCGCTCCGACCGGCGAGCAGGCTGTCTGTAATCGAATCAAAGCTGTGTCCCAGCGGCGACACCGCGCCGATGCCGGTGATTGCGATCGGCTCGCGGCTGATCGCACCGGAGCTGGTTTGTGCGACGACGATCATGCGGCCTCCCTCTTTGGGATACTGCGCGACGCGGCCGCATGGGGAGCGAGCCGAATCTCTGCACCCCACGGGCAGGCGTGTGACCACGATGCGGCAGGGCCGGCGGCGAGGCCGCGGGCGAAGTCGAGGATCTCGTCTGCGGCGGTTCGATCGTGTGCGGCGGGTCGTGCCATGCGAATGGCCGCGGGCATGTGCAGCGTGAGACGGCGGTTGCTGCCCGTGTTGGCGGCGGAATTCGCATCGGCCGTGAGTGCCACAGCCAACGCTCGGCAGACCGGGCCGGAGCGGCCGTCCTGCGGCGGGCTACAGTCAGGCTTGCCGGTCGCATCGAGCGACGGCTCCTCTGTCCAGCCGCTGACCACGAGCCAGATGCCGGGCAGGGATGCGTCAGCCGCGAGCAGTGAGAGACTCGCAATTAGTCCTTCGGAGACGGCGTGCTGGCCGCCACTTGCGCCGATATTTGGTCCGTGCATGCCCAGGGCCACGCTCACCGCACCAGCGAGCGAGTGGAGCGAACACTGTGGCACGATGTGCGGTGACACGGCCACGCCGCCGGCTGTGCGGAGCATCGCCAGCGACTGGGCCGTGGCAATGCGGCCCGACTGACACGCCGCCGCGACGACGCCGTAGCCAACGAACGACAGCGTTGGCTCTGGGTGCGCGGCGATAGCGGCGAGCACCGCTCGGATGCCGACGACCGTCTGTTCGTCGCAGTGTCTCAAGAAGCGAGAGGGCAGCGCCGGCACGCCTTCCGGCACCGACTGGTCGCGCAGTCCGGGAATCTCCGCAAGCGTGGCCTCAACGTGCGCATGGCTGCCCACGCCGCACGCGGCGCTCACGGCCTCGGCATTCGGGATGCTTCCATGCATGGCTGGCGGCGATCGGGAGGGCTTCGGGAACGGCTGCGCGGCGTCAGTGACCGCTCAGGCAGCTTTCTTGGCGGCCTTGGCGGCGATCTTCTGCTCAAGCACGTTGAGCAGATCGCCGACGGTGGTGACTTTCTCGAGCAGCTCCGTCTCCACCTGGATACCGAAGCGGCTTTCGATATGGAGCACGAGCCCTGCCATGTCGAGCGAGTCGAGGTTGAGACCATCGCGGAGCGACGTCGAATCCTCGAGCGCCGGATAGGACTCGCCCGTCTCCTTTTCGAGCAGTTCAAGGACGGTCGCCGAAAGTTGCTGGCGGTTCATGCGGAGGCTCCTGCTGGACATGCGGGTGGTGTTCGCCCAAAAGGCGGGGCGGGAGAGTAGCCGATCGGCCGGAGCAGACGAAGGCCAAAAACACGTTGGTTTCGCGAGAGAAACCGGTTTGGGGCGTGGCCCGGTGTCCCCCGGCTTCCGCCGGGGGCTTCTATGGGGCGTGGGCAATCCCGTCGCTTGCGCTCAGGGCTTCCATGGGGCGTGGGCAATCCCGTCGCTTGCGCTCAGGGCTTCCATGGGGCGTGGGCAATCCCGTCGCTTGCGCTCAGGGCTTCTATGGGGGCGATAAAAGCCCCCGGCGCGAGCCGGGGGATACTGACGGCGTCAGACGTAGCGTCAGTAGTTCGGCGTCGGGGCCCGGAAGTGCTCGAACTTCACCGAACGGAACCAGTCGATCGTCTTCGAGAGCCCTTCGCGGAGCGGCACCTTCGGCTCCCAGTCGAGCTTCTGTTTGGCCAGCGTGATGTCGGGCCGCCGTCGCTCGGGATCATCCACCGGCAGCGGCTTCTCGATCAGCTGCGACTTCGAACCCGACAGTTCCAGCGTCAACTCCGCCAGCTGCCGGATCGTGAACTCTCCCGGATTGCCTATGTTCACCGGACCCACGAAGTCATCCGGACCGTTCATCATCCGGATCATTCCCTCGATCAGGTCGTCGCGATAGCAGAAGCTGCGGGTCTGACCGCCACTGCCAAAGATCGTGATCGGCTCGCCGGAGAGCGCCTGGCGGATGAAGTTGGAGACGACACGACCGTCGTAGGGATGCATCCGTGGGCCATACGTGTTGAAGATCCGCACGATCCGCACGTTCACATGATTGGCCCGGTGATAGTCCATGAAGAGCGTCTCGGCGGCCCGCTTCCCCTCGTCGTAGCAGGCACGGGGGCCGATGGGATTCACCGCACCGCGATAACTCTCCGGCTGTGGATGCACCTCGGGATCGCCGTAGACCTCGCTCGTGGAAGCCTGCAGCACCTTCGCCCGGCAACGCTTGGCCATGCCGAGCACGTTGATCGCCCCCATCACCGACGTCTTCATCGTTTTGATCGGGTTGTATTGATAGTGGCCCGGGGCGGCCGGGCAGGCGAGGTTGTAGATCTCGTCGACCTCCAACCAGAGCGGGTGGATGATGTCGTGCCGCAGCAGTTCGAAATTGGGCTGCGAGAGCAGGTGGGCGACGTTCGACTTCTGGCTCGTGAAGAAGTTGTCAACGCAGATCACGTCGTGGCCCATCGCCACGAGACGGTCGCAGAGATGGCTGCCGAGGAAGCCCGCGCCGCCGGTGACGAGAATGCGTTTGATCGCAGGCATGGAATGGTTCCTGGGGATTTCTCAGTGTGTGGAAGGCCTACTTGCCCAGGCTGGAAAGATAGCGGACGAGATCGGCGAGTTCCTCGCGGGACAGCCCGTCGATGAGTCCGGCAGGCATGAGCGACGTGCCGGCCGATTCCTCGTCGATGTCGGCCGTAGAGATCTTCATCTCCTTGCCCGTGGCATCGCGGAGCACCAGTTCGGCGTCACTGCGCGTGACCTGGATGCCCGTGAGCACCTGCCCGTCGGCCGTCTGCACGACGACCGTGTTGTAGCCCTCCTTCACGTTCTTGGCGGGATAGAGGAGCGAATCGATGACGTAGTCGAGCGGGCTCGAGGCGCCGATCGCTGTCAGATTCGGGCCGACACGGCCCCCCTGCTCGCCGATCCTGTGGCAGGTGACGCACTTGAGGTTCTCCCTCGCGTAGATCGCTGCACCGCGCTTCGCATCAGCCTTGTCCCGCACGAGCGTCACGAACGATTCGAGTTCGGCGGCGCTCATGGCATGGGGCGAGGCGGCCGGTTGCGGGCTTCCCGCGGAGCTGCGGGCAACCGCGGCGGCAAGCGCCTGCGTGAGCGCGGGCTCCTGACGGCCGGAGGCGCTGATGGCCTGCTGGCCATCTTTTGCGGCGTCGGCGGAGAGCGTTGAAGAAGCACGTTCGAAGGCCGCGGCCAGTGTTGCCGCGCCGTCCTTCGCCTTGAGAAACGCCTGGAAGACGACGGTGCGTGCCTTGGCATCGCGGGCTGCGCCCAGGAACGACACAGCCTGCGCGGCAGCATCGGCCACCGAGCGGGGCACGAGGGCGGCGATCGCGGCGGCCTTGAAGCCATCGTCATTCTCGGGTGCCGTGCAGAGTTTCAGGAGCGCCGCACGCGGCGGATCACCCGGTAGACCACCAAGTGCGGCAATGGCAGCATTGCGAACCGTGAGGGATCGGCTACCCGATTCGGCGATCCCGGCCAACTCCTCGGTGGCAGCCGTCACCTGCCAGGCGGCTGTGGCCTCGATCGCGCGGGCGGCGCAGGCGTCGTCGGGAGACATGACGAGCTTCTCGATAGCCGATACATCGCCCGTCGGCACGACGCGGCGACGCCTGTGCGAGTCGAGCAGATCGCCGAGCAGCGTCGTGGCCTGTGCGGGCGAGGTGGCGGGGTTGGTGACGACGTCGAACACCACGCGAAGCTGATCGGGGTTGCCGAGCTTGGCGATCGCGGAGAGCGCCGCCTGCCGATTCGCGTCGGTGATCTTTCCGTCTTTCAGCGACGCGACGATCCGCGGCACGGCAGCCGACGCCTCGGCCGCTGCCACGGCGAAGATCACCCGACCGAAGCGGCCGTCATCGACGAACGTGCCGTCGAGGACCGCGGGGAGCCAGGCATCTTTCGTCTCGCGGGCCGCCAGCCAGACGGCGTAGTCGAGGGCGTCGTCCCGCTCATGATCGACCGCATGCAGCGCGAGCTCCGCGGCCCGCCTGCCGCCGAGCGTGGCCAGCGCCCGCACGCCTTCGAGTCGCACGAGCGCCGAGGGATCGTCCACGGCCGGTGCGAGAAGTTCCACTGGCGACTCGAGTCGGTCGGCCCAATCGCAGACGATCCGGGCCGCTGCCGCGCGGGCCCGCGCATCGGGCGACGCCAGCACTGCCTTCAAGAGGCCGGCGTCGATATCGTGCTGGCTGCCACGGTCGAGCCCCTGCCGCAGCCGCAGCGCCTCCAGTCGCAGCCGCTCGAAATCGGGATCGATCGAATCGAGTGACTGAAGCCACTTCGATAACTCCGGCGCCACCGCCTCGCTGCCGCGGGAAAAGAGCACCCGCTTGGACATGTCGCGGGCATAGCTCTCGGGTGACTTGAGCTGCCCAAGCAATTCGGGCGTCGAGAGCTTCGTGAAGTCGATTCGCGGCAGGGCCGGTCGCCCCTTGGCCGTCACCCGCCAGATGCGGCCATGCGTGCGGTCGCGACGCTCGTCGCGGAAGTCAACCTCGCCATGCTGGATGATCGGGTTGTACCAGTCGGCGATGTAGATCGCGCCGTCGGGGCCCATCTTCACGTCGATCGGCCGGAACGTTACTCGCTGCGAGTGGATGAGATCAGGCAGCTTTTCACTGGTGAAGCCCGAGCCCTGCTCCGTGAGCCGGAAGCGGCAGACGCGGTTGGCCCGAAAATCGTTCGTGACAAGCTGGCCCTGTGCATCGTCGGGCAGATGGCGGCCGTCGATGATCTCGAGGCCGCAGTATTTCGGGCTGCCCGGATTCATGCCGTGGAGAATGCGCGGCGTGCCTGCTGCTGTCTGATAGGCCGCACCTGGGAAGCCGAAATAGATTCCTTCGCCGCCGGCGCCGTCGGTGACGAGCGACCTGCCCCAGTGGTCGAAGGCATGTCCCCAGGTGTTGACCCAGCCGCGGGCGAAGACATCGAGCGCGAGCGACTCCGGAGCAAACCGCCAGATGCCGCCCGCGTTGAGCCGGCGGACACCGCGGGGCGTCTCGATATGGCTATGGATATAGATCGACTGATTGAAATAGAGCCGGGCATCGGGGCCATAGCGAAACGTGTGGATGATGTGGTGCGTGTCTTCCGCGCCGAAGCCGGAGAGCACCACCCGCCGGCTATCGGCCTTGCCGTCGCCATTGGTGTCGGAGAGGTGGAGAAACTCGGTGCTGTTGGCGACGTACACGCCGCCGTCGCCCGGCAGCACAGCGGTGGGCATCAAGAGGCCGTCGGCAAACACGGTGTGGGCGTCGGCCCGCCCGTCGCCATCGCGGTCTTCGAGGATCGTGACGGTGTCGTTTGCGACCTCGCCCGGTTTGATCTGCGGATAGACGCTCGATGACGACACCCACAGCCTGCCCTGCGGATCGAAGTTCATCTGCAGCGGCTTCGTGATCAGCGGATCGGCCGCGAAAAGATTCACCTCGTAGCCGTCGGCCACCTGCATCGCAGCCAACTCAGCGACGGGGTCGGGCGATGGGATGTCCTTGAGGCCGCGCTGGGCCAGCGCCGGCCGCAAGCACGACACCATCAGGCAGACAGCGACGAAAGCGAGTCGGAGGTTCATGCTTAGCGTGTTCCTTTCACGAGGCTTCGCACCTGCTGCTCAGCCGCCTCGACGAGTGGGTCGAACTGCGGGATCTCGACGGCGTTGTTGCCCTGCTCGTGTTTGCGAAACAGGAAGATGTAGGTCTCGTTGGCCGGTCGCCAGCGATGGAAGAAGAGACGGTTCTTGGCGACAACCTGATTGCGGATGGTTTCAGAACGGTCGGCAACGTCGGCGGAGGATGCGTGCCCCGACGCCGCGACGAAAACCCGCGCTGCCTCGGCATAGCCCCTGTTCGAGAGATGGACGCCATTCTCCGTGAGCTTGTCGCCCGGCGTGGCTGTTGTCGGCAGGTTCGCAAACAGATCGACCAGGCCCGCCTGCCTGGCCGCTGCCACATCGCGGATGGCCTGGGAGTAGACCGCGAGCGCCGCATTGCGGGCAGTGGCATCGGCCGTTTCGAAGCGGTGCGGCGTGACCAAGACGAGCCGAACATCGGCTGTTCGTAGATCGTCGCAGAGCTTTTCAAGCTGCGTGCGAAAAGCTGCCAGGCCCGCCTCGCCCTGATACGACTCGTTGCGACCGTAGGCCACGAACACGATCGTCGGCTTCAGTTCACGAACGAGGGCGAGCATCCGCTCGTAGCCCTTCGCCGGCTGATCGAACACGCCCCGTGATTCCGCCCAGACTGTGTCGCCACTCCAGCCGAGATTGCGGAAGGTGAGCGACGCCTCCGGATGCGACGCCACGAGCGCCGTCTCGATGAAGCCGCGGTCCCCTTCACGCTCGACGAACGTGTCGCCGAGAAACACCGCCCGGTCGCCATCGTGGAGTGACCAGGACCCGTCTGAAGGGCGGGAAGTCGTCTGGCCCGGGGCCGCGTCCTGGCCGCGGAGGGAAGCCAGAGGGCTGAGGGGCAGGACCGACGCCAGGAGCAGGAGATAGGCTCCGTGAGACGATCGCGCGTGTGCGGCTGGCATGAGGACCCTTTCGGGAGAGTGAATGAGAGGCTAGTGTACCAACGGCTGGATTGCGTCCTCAAACGCATACAATCGTGTCCGGCTCGATCCTCACCACCACGGTTCCGTCGCCATGAAAGACCCTCTGCCCTCGGTCGGTCTCGGCCAAATCAGCCGACGTCGGGCCATCCAGACCGCCTCCGCCATCGGCGCCGCAGTCGCGTCGCCGCTCGCTTTCTCCCATGCCGCTGAAGGAATTTCTGCAATGACCACGCTCAAGGGCCGCATCCATCATTCGCTCGTCTACTGGTGCTTCAACGTCGCCGGTGACAAGTGGGACATCGAGAAGATGTGCCAGGTCGCCAAAGAACTCGGCTGCGAATCGATCGAACTGGCCGATCCGGAACTCTGGCCCACGATCAAGAAGCATGGACTCACCTGTGCGCTGGCCCCCAACGGCATGCCTGGCGCACCCTTCATGAAGGGCTTCAACAACCCGCGGTATCACGACGAGGTGATCGCGACGACGACGAAGATGATCGATGCCTGCGCGGTCGCCGGCTTTCCCGCCGTGATCGCCTTCAACGGCTACAAATGGCGGGATGCCGACGATCCGAGGAGCGGTGAGATCTCCCTCGAGGAAGGTGCCGACAACTGCGTTGCCGGCTTCAAGAAGATCATCGGCCACGCGGAGAAGAAGGGTGTGACGCTCTGCCTGGAGCACCTCAACTCCCGCGACGGCAGCCATCCGATGAAGGGCCACCCGGGCTATCAGGGGGACGACCTCGACTACGTCGCGAAGATCATCCGCCGCGTCGGCTCAGACCGGCTGAAACTGTTGTTCGACAACTACCACGTGCAGATCATGAACGGCGACGTGATCCGGCGGATCGAAGAGTGCAAGGACATCATCGGCCACATCCACACGGCCGGGAATCCGGGACGAGGCGAGCTCGATGACAACCAGGAGATCAACTACCCGCCGATCATGCGGAAGCTGGTTGACATCGGCTACAAGGGCTTCGTCGGGCACGAGTTCATCCCGACCCGCGACCCGCTCGCCGGGTTGAAGCAGGCCGTCAGTCTCTGTGACGTGTGAGCGGATTATTGAACGGGCAGTGGTCGCGAAGGGAATCCCGTCGCTTGCGCTCAGGGCTTGTATTGGTCACATACAAGCCCCCGGCGCGAGCCGGGGGATGAGCGTGACGTTTGGCAGTGGTCGCGAAGGGAATCCCGTCGCTTGCGCTCAGGGCTTGTATTGGTCACATACAAGCCCCCGGCGCGAGCCGGGGGATGAACGCAACTCACGGGCTTCCGACACGTGTTCACGGCCGGGCGAGCACGATTCGGATGTCGGCCACGTTCGTGCCGGTGGGACCGGTGCGGATGAGCCCGCCCGCCGCGGCCAAGAGCGGGTACGCATCGCAGCGGGCAATCGCCCTCTGCACGTCCAGGTCTCGTCGCGCGATCTCCGCGACGACCGCCGCGTCGGCACAGCCGCCCGCGGCATCGGTGGGGCCGTCCTCGCCATCGGTGCCGACGCTGGCGATCAGCAGGCCTGCGGGCCACGCCGCTCCGGTCTGCTGCATGGCATCGATCGACGCTAATGCCGTCTGCTGGTTGCGGCCCCCCAGACCATGTTCAGCGGGCACCGTCACCGTCGCCTCGCCACCCACGATCAACGCCCGTGGCCGGCCATCGCGGCGTGCACTTGCCATGAGCTCAACCGCGTCGGTGGCCAGCCGGGCCCCGACCGCCTCCGCCGATGCTTCCTGCTGGCCACCGCCGGCAACGCTCTGCACGATCGTGTAGCCCGCCTGCCGTGCCGCGGTCACGGCGGCCGCGACCGCCGTGCCGTTGTCGCCCACGATGACGTGCCGCACATGACACCCGCCAGGCGTCGTCCAGGTGCCGGGGGGCGTTGATGGCTCCGGTGGCATGCACGGCCCAGAGGCGATCACGTCGAGGTCGTCGCCGATCACGTCGGAGAGCACGAGCACGAGCAGGTTCCCGGCGGTGCATGCCTTCGCCAAGCCGCCCCCCTTCACGAGGCTCAAGCCTCGGCGGGTGGCATTGAGCGTGGCGATGTCGGCTCCCGACTCGGAGAGCCGCCGCGTGATGGCGATCTTCTCGTCGAGCGAAATGCCCTCCCGTGGCGCGGCCAAGAGCGCCGAGCCGCCGCCGGTGATCAGGGCGATTACCAGATCATGCGGCCCAAGCTGCGACACGGTCGTCATGATCTCGCGGGTCGCCTGCACGACGGCGGGCGTTGGGAGATTGGCCGATGCGGGACGGGTTTCGCGAACCTCGATGGCCGCGAGTCGGCGGCCGCATCCGGCCGGCACGCTGACAAGCCCCGTCACGCGATGCCGTGCCATACCCTCTGGCCCGAGCAGCCGTTCCATCGCCGCGGCCATCCCCGCCGCCGCCTTGCCGGCCCCGACGACCACGATCCGGTCCACTTCGTCGAGCTGCAGTGGCGGAACAAGAGGCTGTCTGTCTTGGAGCAGCTGCCCGTCACCAGCGAGCGAGAGCCGTTGTGCGGCGAGTCGCTCGGGCTGCACGGCTTGGATGGCGGCCGTCCAGATGGCTTCGGCATCGTCACGCATGGCGGCTTCGCTCACTCGTCACGCGGTTGCAAGAAGTTCTTCGGATCGAACCGCGACAGGTCGATGCCGCCGCGAGATTCCTCCTCGAGCAGCTTCACACGAAAGTCCAGCCGCTCGATCCGGCGGGCCATCATCGCTGGCGTCTCGGCGCCGGGAATGATCGGAGCGGGCCGGGGGATCGTTGGATAGCCCAGCTGCCGTTGCAGGGCGGCGAAGAAAAACAGCGGATCCTTGCCGCGATTGGCCCGCGCGATCCGTCCTTCCTTGTCGCCAAAGAGGATCACGCGGTCGGGCCCGGCATCCTCGCGGCCTGCCAGCAGCGCGTCGCGTTTCTCCAGCCGCCAGTATTCGGGACTACGAACATAGACGAGATCGGCGAGGTCGATGAGGCCCACCTGCCGGGCCACGGTGTGGATCCATGCCTGCCACTGGCTGTCGAAGATGTCGTCATCGGCGACGGCCGTGAGACCATGGGCATAGTCGAGCCGGTTGCGCGAGAGACACTCGAAGCGATAGAAGAAGAGACCCTGTGGCGTCGCCCCCTCGGCGCGGTAGCCGGCCTCGCGTTCGAGGATCGCCAGACCGGTCCGCAGGTCGAACCGCCCGCCCTCCGACTCGGCTTGCTGCATCACGAAGGTCTGGAAGGCGCTGAAATAGTGGTGCAGCCGGGCCATCGCCGTCGAGAGGGTGCCGACGAGCTTGAGCTCTCCCACCAGGTAGTCGATCGCCATCGGCAGCTTCGAGGTCGCCAGTACCTCCTGGCCGATCGACACGAGCGCCTCCTGGGCGGCGACCCCCCCGGCAATTCGCTCCGCCAACGCCCTGAACAGGTGGGACTGTTCGATGTATTCCTCGCGGTCGAGCATGGCAGCCCCTTTTCCTGCAGTTCCGGACAATGTCGGCCGTGATCGCGACGGGAGGCTCGGCTGACCGGTTCTCTATCCTATAATCATTCGAAAAGAGGAATCCCCATGCCCGACCAATTTTCATCGATCGACGCCGCCGTGGCCGCCATTCACCGCGGCGAGATGGTGATCGTGGTCGATGCCGAAGACCGTGAGAATGAAGGCGACTTCGTCTGCGCTGCCGAGAAGGCGTCGGCCGACATCGTCAATTTCATGATCCGGTACGGCCGCGGGCAGGTCTGCATGCCGATCCTCCCCGACCTCGCCGCGAGGCTCGACCTGCCGATGATGGTGGAGTCCAACTCGACACCCCTCGGCACCGCTTTCACGGTGCCGGTCGATCACCGCTCCGCGCGAACCGGGATCACCGCCGGCGAACGTGCCGACACGATCGCCGCGATCATGGACCCCGCCAGCACGCCGTCCGACTTCGTGCGGCCCGGTCATCTGTTTCCCTTGGTCGCGAAAGAGGGAGGCGTGCTGCGCCGTGCCGGACACACCGAGGCCGCGGTTGATCTCGCCCGCATGGCAGACCTCGCGCCGGCCGGAGTGCTCTGTGAAATCCTGGACGACGTCGGCAACCGGGCCGACCGGGAGGCGCTCTTCAATCTGGCCCGTGAGCACAGCCTCGAGATCATCTCGATCGAGCAATTGATTCGGCATCGGCGTCAGCGGGAGAAGTTAGTGCACCGCATCGCCGAGGCCGACCTGCCGACCAAGTGGGGCCGTTTCCGGGTGATCGCCTACGGCGTGAAGTATGAAACCCAGCAGCCGCTGGTGCTCGTGATGGGACAGCCGGCCGACGTCGCGGCGCCGCTCGTGCGGCTTCACTCGTCGTGCTTCACGGGCGATCTGCTCGACAGCCTGCGGTGCGACTGCGGCGACCAGCTCCACATGGCACTCGACATGATCGGCCAGGAGGGGGTCGGCGTGCTCGTCTACCTGCCGCAGGAGGGTCGCGGCATCGGCCTTGTGGAGAAGATCCGCGCCTACGAACTCCAGGACAAGGGCCTCGATACGGTCGAGGCCAACCTCGCCCTCGGCTTCAAGGCAGACTCCCGCGACTACGGTGTCGGGCTGCAACTGCTCAAGGATCTCGGCCTGCGGCAGGTTCGCCTGCTCACCAACAATCCCAAGAAGACCGACGCCTTCATCTACGGCGGCTTCGACCTGGACGTCGTCGATCAGGTGCCGATCCTGCCGCCCGTGCACGAGTTCAACGAGCGATATCTGGCCACGAAGCGCGAGAAGCTCGGCCACAAGTTCCCGGGCGGACGTTGACCGCAGCGCCGCGCGGGCCGTAGCATCGCCTTTCTGGCGGGCTCGTTTTCTGGGGCCCGTCTCTGGACACGGAGGCGTTGCATGCGTCGATGGAACGATTCGGCATTTCTCGCTTCTCGGGCCATTTCAGCTTCTGCGGCCATTCCGCGCCGGGTGATCATGTCTGGTCGGGTGTGCTTGGTGGCGCTAGCGGTGATGCTTCCAGCCTGCGGCCGCCGCGCAGAGGAACTCCCGGCGAAGGCGCTGCCGGAAACGACCGGTGGCCAGGCGGCTGCCGTCGCCACCGCGGGCAGCTCGCAGGATCAGGCTCTCGAACCGTTCGATCCGCCGCCGCTCGAATCGCTCAACGGTGACTCTGGCTGGATCGACCGCCCGGTCCGTGACGGGCTCGTGATCCTCCGCGAGCAGCAGGCGAAAGAGCCACCCTCCGGCGCGGTGGCCGAGGCCCTGTCTCTCCGCAACACCTCGTCCGCCATCAACAAGCAGATTCTCTCTACGCTCGGCCGCCTGCCGGATGAAGGGGCCGCCGACCTCTCCGCGCGGATCGACCGGCACGTGGCGGGCGACCTTGGCAGCACGAACCCGATCATGATCAGCACGTCGGCCGAGTTCGACATCCTCGGTCTCACCGGCTTCGGGCTCTTCTCATTCGGCCGCGATCTGGAGCCCTTCGCCTCGGCCGAGACGGTGGTGAGCTGGCAGACGAGCGCCAACGGATTGCTCGACAAGGTGGTCCTGCGGGACGATCTCGTCTGGAGCGACGGCGAGCCGATCACTGCCCACGACATCGCCTTCACCTATCAGGTGATCATGGACAGGCGGGTGCCGGTGCCGGCCGTGCGAAGCGGCACCGATCAGATGCGGTGGGTGCATGCCTACGACGACCGCACCATCGTCTTCTTCCACAAGGAACCGCTGGCCACGAACGTCTGGAACATCAACTTCCCGGTGCTGCCCAAGCACGTCTACCAAAAGACCTGGGAGGACGACCCGACACTCAAGGAGAGCCCCGAGCACATCAAGCTCGAGGAGTCGCCCGTCTCGGGAGGGCCTTATGAGATCGTGGAGCGCAAGCGCGGGCAGCAGATCGTGCTGCGGCGGCGGGCCAACTGGTCGCAGGTCGGCGGCCGGAAGGTTCGCGAGGAACCCTTCTTCAAGGAGGTTCGCTTCCGCATCATCGAGGATCCCAATACGTCGCTCCTGGCCCTCAAGGCAGGCGAGATCGACGAACTGCCGCTCACGCCCGAACAGTGGACGACGCAGACGACTGGCGACGATTTCTATGCCTCCACCACCAAGGTAACGGCCTCGGAGTGGGTGAGCTTCCACTTCGGGTGGAACATCGACAGCCCGTTTTTTGCCGATCGCCGCGTCCGCCGCGCCATGAGCTATGCCTTCGATCACGACGGGATGTTGGAAAAGCTCTGCTACGGCCTCTACAAACCGGCCGCCGGCAACTTTGCCGACGACTCCTGGATGGCGCCCAAGAAGAAGCTGCAGCCCTACCAGCAGGACCTCGACAAGGCCGAGGCGTTGCTCGACGAGGCGGGCTGGATCGACCACGACAACGACGGCATCCGCGACAAAGAGATCAACGGCCGGCTCGTGCCCTTCGAGTTTTCGATGCTCGTCAACCAGCAGCCACTGCGGATCGCGATCTGCACGCTGATGAAGGAGAGCCTCGAGCAGGTGGGCGTGCGGATGAACGTGCGGCCGACCGAGGCCACGGTGATCCAAGACCTCACGCAGAAGAAGAAGTTCCAGGCCTACTTCGGCGGCTGGGGCTCCGGCACCGATCCGGATTCGTCGGAGAACATCTGGGCCACGGGAGCCGGACGCAACTTCGTCAGCTACTCCAATCCCGAGGTGGACCGGCTCTTCGCCGAGGGCCGCCGGGAGCTCGACCGCAGCAAGCGGGCCGAGAAATACGGCCGCATCCAGGAGATCCTCTACGACGACCAGCCCTACACCTGGCTCTACTGGCGGAACAGCTTCTACGGCTTCTCGAAGGATCTCCGGGGCTACGTGTTCAGCCCCCGCGGCCCCTACAACTATTCGCCAGGCTTTGGCAGTCTGTGGATGCCCAGGCAGGAGTGATCGATGGCCACCTACCTCCTGCGCCGGTTGCTGCTTGGAATGCTCACGCTCGTGGCGATCACGTTCATCGTCTACGGACTGGCGCGGAACATGCCAGGCACCCCGCTGACGGTGCAGATGGGAGAAAGCGATCCGAGCCGTAAGCTCAATCCCGAGGACCAGGAGCGGATGAAGCGAATCTACGGCCTCGACCGGCCGTGGCACGAGGGCTATCTCCGCTGGCTCGGCAACGTCGTCCGTGGCGACCTCGGCCGCTCCTTCTCGCGGAAGCAGCCGGTGACGACGCTCATCGGTGAGCGGATCGGTCCGACGTTTCTGGTCTCTGGCACGGCACTCGTCCTTGCCTGGCTGCTGGGAGTGCCGCTGGGGCTCTATGCCTCGGCCCGCAGCGGCATGGCCGACGAACGGGCCACGAGCCTCCTGCTCTACATCCTCTATTCATTCCCCACGTTCGTGGCGGCGCTCTTCCTGCAGATCGTGTTTTCCGTCTGGCTGCGGGGCACCGCCTGGGAGCTTCCGCTCTTCGGCATGAGCGATCTGCCCGCCGACGCCAGCTGGGCCGCGCGGGCCGCCGACATTGCCCGTCACGCAATCCTACCGGTCACCTGCCAGACCTACGTGAGCCTCGCCTACGACAGCCGCTTCATCAAAGCCAATATGGAGGAGGCGGTTCGGCAGGACTACATCCGTACGGCGCGGGCCAAGGGGGCCGGGCCCGGCCGGGTGCTCTTCCATCATGCCTTCCGCAACACGCTCATTCCGCTGGTCACGCTCCTGGGCCTCTCGCTGCCCGGGCTGATCGGCGGCTCGGTGATCATCGAGCAGATCTTCACCTGGCCCGGCATGGGGCGGCTCTTCTTCGAGAGCATCCGCGAGCGCGACTATCCGACGATCATGGGGCTGACGTTGATGTTCAGCGTGCTCACACTGATCGGCCAGCTGCTGGCCGACCTGCTCTACTGTCTGGTGGATCCGCGGGTGAGCGTGGAATGAGGATGCCGCTGCCATGACCGACAGCCAATCACGACATCAGTCGCGTAGTTTTCAGTCACAGGGCTTCTGGGCCGACGCCTGGGCGCGGTTTCGACGCAAGCCGCTGGCGATGGCGGCGCTCGTGTTCGTGACGCTGCTGGCGGCGGTGGCCCTGTTGGCACCCGCCATCGCGGGCACGAAGCCAGTGCTCTGCCGCTACAAGGGCCGCATCTACGCTCCCTGCCTCGGTTACTTCGACCGCCGGCTCGAGCCCACGATCTTTGCCAAGGATCGCTTCCGGGGCACCTACCCGCGGAACCTCAAGGAAAAGGATGCCGACAGCTGGGCGATCTGGCCGCTTGTCTTCCAGGATCCGCACCGCGCCGTCCGTGAAAACGAGTGGCCGGGCCGGCCCGCCAATCCGGCGAAGGACGAGGGCCGCCCCAACGGCATCAATCTCTTCGGCACCGACCAGTATGGGGTGGACGTATTTGCCAAGATGGTGCACGGCACGACGATCGCGCTCTTGGTGGGCGTGGTATCGATGGGGCTGGCGGGCACGATCGGCATCATCGTGGGCGCGCTGGGCGGCTACTTCGGCGGCTGGGTCGACATGCTCACCAGCCGCGTCACCGAGATCGTGATGTGCGTGCCGACGCTCGTGCTCATCCTGGCGGTGATCGCGATCGTGGAGAAGCCGACGATCTGGAAGACGATGGCCATCATCGGCGCGACCGGATGGACGGGTATCGCCCGCCTCACCCGCGGCGAGTTCCTCAGGCTGCGGCAGAGCGAATTCGTGACCGCCGCTCGGGCTACAGGCGCCGGGCCGGTGCGGATCATGCTGCGACACATCCTCCCCAACGCCCTGGCACCCGTGCTCGTGCCGATCACGTTCGGCATCGCCTCGGCAATCCTCACGGAGAGTTCGCTGTCGTTTCTCGGCTTCGGCCCGCCGCCGCCCGCCGCCAGCTGGGGTTCACTCTTGAACGACGCCCGCAGCAACCTCTCGATGTGGTGGCTGGTGGTGTTTCCCGGCGTGGCCATCTTTCTGACCGTGCTCGCCTACAACCTCATCGGCGAGGGACTGCAGGAAGTGACCGACCCGCGGCTCCGCGAGGCACGGAAATGAAACTTTCCCCCGTGGCGGCAAGTTTTTAACTTGTCCGTGTCCCCGGCACAGATTCCACAAGTTAAAAACTCGTGGCCACGGGTCGAACTCCTTCGGTCTTGTCCTTCATGCCCAGACGGCCGCAACTCCCCTTCCTCCGCTCTCCGCCATGCCACTGCTTGAGATCAATAACCTGGTGACCGCCTTTCATACGCCCGCTGGACGCGTGCCGGCGGTGGATGGGGTGTCGTTGTCGATCGAGCGGGGCAAGACGCTCGGGCTCGTCGGCGAGAGCGGCTGCGGGAAGAGCGTGACGGCGATGTCGATCCTCAGGCTCGTGGCGGCGCCGGGCGTGATCGAGGCGGGGGAGATTCTGCTGCGCGATGCCACTGGCGCCGCGGTGAATCTGGTGACGCTGGCCGAGCCCCGGCTGCGGGAGGTTCGGGGCGGCCGGATCGGCATGATCTTTCAGGAGCCGATGACGAGCCTGAATCCCGTCTTTACGATCGGCGACCAGATCGCCGAGGCGGTGCTCTTGCACCGTGACGTGTCGCGGGCCGAGGCCAGGGGGCGAGCGCTCGAAATGCTCGAACTGGTGCGGATAGCAGATCCCAAGCGGCGGCTCGATGAGTATCCCCACCAGCTCTCCGGCGGCATGCGGCAGCGGGTGGTCATTGCCATGGCGCTGGCCTGCGAGCCCGACCTGATCATCGCCGACGAGCCGACCACCGCGCTCGACGTCACGATCCAGGCCCAGATTCTCGACCTGCTCGCCGACCTGCGGCAGCGGCTCGGTACGGCGATTCTGCTGATCACGCACGATCTCGGCGTGGTGGCAGAGACCTGCGACGACGTGGCCGTGATGTATGCCGGCCGGATCGTCGAGCAGGCGCCGGCCGCCACGATCTTCGCGAGGCCTCGCCACCCCTACACGATCGGCCTGCTCGCCGCGCGGCCGGAGCGTGGCGGCCATGCTGGAAGGAAGGCCGGAGAGCGCGCCACCGGACGCCTGCGGACGATTCCCGGCATGGTGCCGGCGCCACAGAATTTTCCAGCGGGCTGCCGCTTTCATCCGCGGTGTGCCTTTGCGCGGCTGCCGGAGTGCGCTGGCGCCATGCCCGAGCTGCGAGAGGTGGCGACAGGCCACTTCGTCCGCTGTCCCTACGCTGATGCGCTCGGAGAGCCCCGGCGGCTCGATGAACCACGGGAGCAGATCGCGTGACGCAGCCGCTCATCGAGGTCGCCGATCTTCAGACACACTTTCCCGTGCGGAAGGGGCTGCTGCGCCGCGTGGTCGGGGCCGTCCGCGCCGTCGACGGTGTGAGCTTCTCGATCGAGAAGGGCCGCACGCTCGGGCTCGTCGGCGAGAGCGGCTGTGGCAAAACCACGGTTGGCCGCAGCCTCCTGCGGCTGGTAGAGCCGACGGGCGGCAGCGTGCGGTTCGACGGTCGCGACGTGCGGGCCGCCGGTGGTGCCGAGCTGCGCGGGCTGCGGCGGCGGATGCAGATCGTCTTTCAGGATCCGTATGGCTCGCTCAATCCCCGGATGAAGGTTCGTTCGATCCTCGAGGAAGGCCTCATCATCCACCGGCTGGGCACGGCGGCGGAGCGGCTCGAACGGATGACCCGCGCGCTGGCCCGCACCGGGCTCACCGCGGCGGCGCTCGATCGCTACCCGCACGAGTTTTCCGGTGGCCAGCGGCAGCGGATCGCCATCGCCCGCGCGATCGTGATCGAGCCCGACTTCCTCGTGCTCGATGAGCCGATCTCGGCGCTCGACGTCTCGATCCAGGCGCAGGTGGTGAACCTGCTCGTCGAACTGCGGGAGCAGCTCGGACTCACCTACCTCTTCATCTCGCACGATCTGTCGGTCGTGGAGTATGTCTCTGACGACGTGGCCGTAATGTACCTCGGGCGGATCGTCGAGCGGGCCCCCGCCGCGCGGCTCTACGCCGAGCCGCTCCATCCCTACACGCTCGCGCTCTTCTCCGCCGTGCCCAGCGTCGAGCCGGACCGCCGACGGCGGCGGATCGTGCTCACCGGTGACGTGCCCAGCCCGGCCCGGCCGCCAGCCGGTTGCCGGTTTCATCCCCGCTGCCCGTTGGCGGAGCAGGTCTGCCGCCAGACCGAGCCTCCCGCGACCGTGGTTGACGGCCATGCCGTGCACTGCCACGTCGCCGCCCGCGAAGTGGAGCGGGCCGGGGGCGATGCGGCCGCCGCGGCTGCACGCATGGCTGAGCTGATGCCGGTGGGCGGGGCTGCTGCACCCGCGGCCACCTGAAGCCGCCAGCAGTGGGATGTTTTGGTAGTGGTGCCGTAGAATGAAGGGTTGTTGGATGCGGTGTGATCCCTCGCTGGAGATTCCGTCCATGATTTCGAGCCGTCGGCGATCAGGCCGTGGAAAGGGCGCCGTGCCGGGATGCCATGCAGGCTGGCTGGTGCTCGGGGGGAGTGTGGTGCTGCCGCTCTGTCTAACGTTCTGTCTGACGCTTTGGGCGCCGCCGGCGGTGGCCCAGACGCCGACGGCCTCACGGGACGAGCTGATGCGTCAGTGGGATGTCGATCGTGACGGCAAGATCGATGCGAGCGAGGCCGAGATCGCCCGCGGCCGGATGCGACGGGCCCGCACCGAGGCCATGATCAATTCGGGCAACGATCCCGTGACGGGCAAGCCGCGAGTGCCCACCGATCCGATCACCGGCCGACCGGTGCCACGCGATGCGGCTGCCACTGACCGGAGCGGGGGCTTCGCCCCTACAGACGATGACCCGCTGATCCTCGTGCCCGGGAACGGCGAGCGGCCGGGAGCGACTGACAGCGGCATAGGCGGCACGGCCGACAAGGTCCAGCCGCCGCGGCCTTCCCAGCGGGACCGCGAGGCACTCCCTGGAACCCGCGCTCCCAGCATGCCGTCAATGCTCCCATCGATGGCACCGAGGCTGCCCGCCGGTGGATCGTCGCCCGACCCCGGCCAGCGGCCGCCCGGACCGTCCTCAGCCGCCGGCCGACCAGGGATCATTGCAGGCGGCGCGCGGGCCGGCGTGCCAGGCGCGAGGCCTGGCTACGGTGCTGCCACTCCCACCCGCGATCTCAACGCCGGACGTCTGCCGGGCGGACTGCCGCAGACCAGAGGCGTCGCTCCGGGCACCGCCGCAGGTCCACGGCTCGGTCCGATGCAGCAACCCAACGCCAATGCGGGTCGGCTGGCAGGGCCAGGTGCACCTGTGCCGCGGCCTGGCATCGGACCATACCGAGGCGCAACGGGTCAATCGTCTTCAGCATCGCCATCGTCTCCAGCATTTCCAGGCGCTCCGTCGGTGGGTGTGCCATCCGTGCCGCGGCCGGGCATGCGGCAGTCCGGCGGGGGACGCCCCGTGTCGGCGACTCCCAACACGGTGCCACGTGTGCCGCGGATGACGACCGACGAGTTTTATGGGCGGTAGTGTGTCACCATGACCACATGACCACATGACCACATGACCACATGACCACATGACCACATGACCACATGACCACATGACCACATGACCACATGACCACATGACCACCAATCCCGATATGCCTCCGGAGTTCTATTTGCCGCTTCGGTCTGTGCAGGCTGCGGGAGCGATGCGACGGCTCGGCGCGGAGATGGCCGCGGTCGGCCTCGAGGGTCCGGTTCTGATTGTCGCCGGTGCGACGCCCATCGCCCGGCTCGCACCCGTCTGGGCCGCCTCTCTCGAGGACGTAGGCATGGCCCATCGAGTTCGGCTCTTCGGTGGCGAATCGAGCCAGCCCGAGATCGCGGCGATCGTGGAGGAGGCGCGGAGCCTCGGTGCCCGGACGATCGTGGCCGCCGGCGAAGACATCCTGATCGACGCCGCCCAATCGGCGGCCGCGGCACTCCGGCTGCCTTTCGTGCCGTGCCCGACGAGCTGCTCGGCAGACCCGTCCATCAGTAGCTGAATCGCGTCCCGCGCGACTGAGCCGCATCGGTGCTTCGAGTCAGAGGACGTCATAGGCCCCGCGGTTTGGGCCGCTAGACCTGCGTTTTTTGTACCCTAGAATCGAGGGTTCCGTGTCGTTCCTTGCCTTGTTCTGGAGCCATCATGCCGATTGATTGTCGCAGCTCATCCGGCCGCGCTGCCCTCGTGTTGGGGGCGTCCCTGTGCGCACTTCTTTCGGTGGTTGTCGCCCACGCGGAGATTTCGCCGTCGGAGGCCTCGCCGGCGGACACTGAGAGGGTGTTTGTCTCGGGAGTGCAGGACTCGTTTGAACAGGTGCGGGCGGCGATCGAGAAGGCAAAGCTTGAGAGCGGACGGGACTATCGTGTGATCGTGGTGGGAGACGCCGGTGGGGATCGCGATGCCGCGACGCGACTGCTTGATAGTCTCGTTGAGCGGTGGCAGCAGGAGTCGGCGGAGGGCCGCCAGCGCAACGGTCGTCCGGCCGCGTTCGATCCCGCCCGCGATGTCACGATCGTGCTCGACGTCAAGGGACGGCAGATCGCCATGAAGGCACCGTGGGGGCTGGAGGTGTCGAGCGGACTCAATCCGCAGACGATCAAGGAAGAACTGATCAACAAGGTGTTCGTGCCCCGAGCCAAAGACGCACAATACGATGAGGGCTTGGCCGATCTCGTGGGAGCGACCGAGAAGTGGGTGAAGAACAGGGCCGAACTCAAACGGTCGAAGGCCGAGGCGGCCCGCGTGTTTCGCACCCGCACCCTTCCGCTGGGCTTGGCGGCGCTCGCCGGCCTGGGAGCCGTGACGACGTTCTTCGTGCAGCGGGCCAGGCATGAGCGGCGGCTGGCCGAAGCGCGGCAGAAACTCGCCGCCTTCAAGAGCGAGGTGGTGGCGCTCTCCGATCTGCTCGACAGCCAGCAGGAGCGCCACCGGATGCTGCCCCACAGTGACCCCGACTTCAAGACGCCCATGGAGGGCCTGACTCGTTCGGCCTACGACAACGTGCAGTCGGCACTCCGCCGCTATCGCGAGCGGTGGCTGGGGTTGATGGACGTCTGGGAGAAGGCCGAAGAACGCATCGGCAAGGAGACCTTCCTCGGCACGGCCGAGGCGGAGGAGGCGATCCGGCTACTCGATTCGGCCGAGGCCCGGCCTCCGCTGGCCGACGTGACGGCGGAGTGCAGCGCGCCTTTGGATGCATTGGAGCAGGCGCACGAAAAGGCCCGCGAATTGGCCGAGAACCTTGACGCGAACGTCGGAACCACCACCCAGCGGCTCGAGACCCTGGCGAAGCGGGGCCGATCGAATGCCGCCTTCCAGGGCCCAATGAACGAGGTGGCCCGCGGTGCCGGGCTGGCCAGGCAGGGGCTCGAGGCTGATCCGGTCGCCACGCGGGGGCGGCTCGAGGAACTCGCCGCGCGGCTGGACCGATCGGTGACCGACATCGAGCAGTTTGAGACGGTAGACGACCGGAGGACGAAGGCCGTTTCCCAGGCCGAGGAGATCGCTCAGAAGGTGCGGGCCAAACGGGCCGAGGGCTGGCTGCTCAACGAACCAGGTGCGAATCCGGACGAACTGCTCGCCGCCAGCCAGCATGATGGCATGCTGGCCGCACAACTACTCGATGCGGGTGAGACTGCGGGGGCACTGGCCCATGTCGAACGCGCCGAAAAGGCAAACGCAGAGGTGCTTGCGCTGCTCGAGAGCATTGTGGCCGCCAAGACGAAGGTCGACGACCT
Organism: Planctomycetaceae bacterium; assembly: GCA_947459185.1. Taxonomy (GTDB): domain Bacteria; phylum Planctomycetota; class Planctomycetia; order Pirellulales; family UBA1268; genus CAMCQY01. Next base: position 24,201 of record CANHCU010000023.1, read on the forward strand.
GCTTCCGGCATGCGTGGCCCGCCTGGAGGCGCTCGCTTCGCGTCGCAGCCAGGCTGTTCGCGCCGTGGAACAGATTTCCGGCACCTATGCCGACAGTTCGTGGGCCGACGTCGTGGACAACGTGTCCAAGGCCGACGAAGGTCTGGCCCGCGTCCGCACACTGCTGGCGGAGACACAGGTTGCCGCCGACCATTCCCGTCAGCACTACTTCCGCGCGGTGGCGCTCGTCGAGGAGGCTGTGCGGCAGGAAGACTGGATCGAGGGTCTCTACGCTGCCATAACCGACCGGCGCGCAGAACTCGATGAACTGCGTGCCAGCCTGCCCAAGCGGCACGACACGGTCCGCGGCCGTGTGACGAACCTGCTGCAGGGCCTCGAGCGGCAGCGGACAGACCGCGTGCGTGCCAACGAACGGGCCCGAGAGGCGGGCCGCCTGTTGGAAGTTGCTGAGGAGGGCTTCCAGGTCCAGCGGCCCGACCTGCGTCGGGTTGGACAGGTTCTGGAGGCGGCAGACACGGCCGCGACGCGGGGCGAGGAGTTGGCGGCGGAGGACGACCGTCTTGCGCGGCAGGCGTTCGAGGATCTCGAGGAGACAGACGGTCTCATCCGGCGGGTGGCGGCGTGGTATGGCGAGGGCGTTTCGCCCGACGTGCGACCCGCGACGACGGCGTTCGAGACCGCGAAGTCACTGCTCTCGCGGCAACGGTACGAGGATTCGCTGAAGTCGTCGGCCGAGGCGAATCGACTGGCACGGGAGTCGTATGCCGAGGCGACATCGGAGGCGGAGCGGCGGCGGCGGCGCAGGCTGGCGCAGATTCAGCAGCGACAGATGGAGGATTCTTTCGCCCGCATGTCGCGCGGGTTTGGACCGTGGGTGATCCAACTGCCAGGGGGCACCTTCAGCGGTCCCGATCCGTGGCGGACGATGCACGGGCCAACGGTATCCCATAGCCCGTCCCGTTCCGCCGATTCCGGCTGGTCGAGCAACACAGCGCAGGGCGGCTGGTAGGAACTCAGAAAGAGGAGCGCCCCTACCGAATTTCGATCGGCGACGCGTCGAGCCGGCCGATCTCGGCGGTGGGTCCGTGCGATGCGGTCTCCAGAGCCTTTTCCATCTCGTCGACGCGTTGCCGCACCGCCAGCGGGACGAGGCTGCGGCGTTCGGGGGTGTCGATCTCGTCATTGAAGATGATTCGTCCATGCGGATCGAGAACGACGAGTCGCGTCTCGTTTCCGCGGGAGAGCTTGATCTGAAAGTCGGGATCTTGTCGCACGAGCGTTTCGTCGGCTGAGACCACCTGTCGGCCGGCTGGCTGGGCGGATGCGGTGGCGGGGACGGTCGCCGACGTCTGCACGAGCGCAAGTGCGGAGGCAGGGGCCCGCAGACGCGGGCTGGTGGAGGGCTTCGCGGCAGTCTGTCGGACGACCGGCAGTGGCGGCTGCGTCGGAGCCGGCGACGCGGCGACGGTTGGCTGCCCGACAGGGTGCGCCGGTGTTGGCCGGATCGGCTGTCCGCTCCGCCGCGGTTCGCCAATCATGATCGTGACCTTCGCGCCGCCACGCAGGAGCGTGCACGCCGGTGTCGTCGTGTCCTTGGCGGACTCGAGCAACGCGGCGAGTTGTTCGGGGAGGAGCAGCATCTGGTCGTCGAGCAGCACGAGCACGTCATGCTGTCGAAAGCCCGCCTTGTCGGCCTTCGAGCCGGGCGTAACTTCTTCGACCACCAGGCCGGCACCGCGTGCCAGTGCGAGCTGCTGCCGTAGCACCTCCGATGCCCGCGTCAATCGCAGCCCGAGCGTTTCGGCATTTTGTGATGCTGCCGCCACCTCGCCAACAGGCTGGATGTGCGATCGCCGCGGGGTTGCTGTCGCATCGTTCGTCGTCGCGGGTGGCGGCTGGTCGGTGGTTTCACCGGCCTTGCCTGCTGCCGTGGTGAGGCAGATCAACGGCAGCGATGCAAACACAACATGCAGCAGAACCAGTGGTGCGGTGCGTGTGGCAATCATGATTTTCTCAAGAGTCTGTCGACGGAACGGTCGCGGATGGTGCGGTATGTGACGAATTCTGCGGTTTCGTGCCAGACGATCTTCTTGATTCGCCGGCCCGGGGCTATCGCTTCACACATTGGGTAAGACGCGAAAGACAGGGGCCTGTCAGCAGCAAGGCAGACAGGAGGGGCTCGGCAGCGTAGATCCATTGGCACGGTCGTGCGGGATCGTTCTCGGCGTGTGGCACCGATTCTGTCGATATCCCGGGTGCGGGAATGTGTCACGTCCTCGATGGGAGGGGAGATCATGTCAATTCGCTCGACAGCTTTTGCGTTGGCCGGCGCCTGGTTGTGCCTCGGTGGCATGGGGATGATCCCACGTACCCATGCGGATGAGGACCAGGCTCCAGCCCTCACGTTCGAGGCAACGGAGCAGACGGACGACTCCGACACAGACCCTCCTGCAACGGAGGACGAACCAGCCACCACGCCCACCGCAGCGGCCCCAGCCCCAGTATCGGAACCGGAACCGGCACCGGAGCCGGAACCGGAGCCGGTGCCTCCCGCGGCACCTGCGCCCGCCGCGGTGCAGTCCACCGGGAAGTCCACGGTGAAGACCACCGGGAAGGCCACGACTAAGAAGTCCACGGCAGCGGTCCCTGCCCCAGCAGCCCCTGCCCCGAAGAAGCCGGTGCTCGTGCCGGGCACGGGCTCGCTGGTGAAGGGCATCGGCGACGACTTCGAGGACGAGACCTGGAAGTGGAACTACAACCATCCCAAGAGTTCCGAGGAACAGGACAAGCGAGTGCGGAGCCCGGTGGGGAAGAGCATCAACGGCCGTTGGTTCGAGGGCCCCAAGCGAGGCACTCCCGACGTCGTCAAGCGGATCGAACTGCCGGCCCCGGGCCTCGAGGGCAGCACCCACGGCCTCCTTATCGCCTCGCTCCATGCGGGCATCCCCGGGCGGACCACCTATCAGATGCAGCAGGATGACCTGATCTACAACATGCAGAAGGTGACGGGCCGGGGCATGTCGGTGGCCGACAACCCGAGCGTGGTGACGCGGGTCTACATGCCCCCCTTCGAGCAGTGGGAAAAGCGGAATGGTCCTACGTTCGGTTTTCGGGCTGGCTGCTACACCCACGCGACCATCACCGGCAAAGACCATCCCGACAAGGGACGCTTCGGCCTCGAGGAATACTGGCCAGGCATGTTCGTCTGCTTCGAGCCGGCGAATCCCAGGCGGAAGACGGAAGACTCCGCCTACCTTCGCATCCGCGGCGGTCGCAACGGCGGTGAGATTCGCGGCCCGAAGATCGAACAGACCGGCTGGTGGACGCTCGGCCTGTCGTTCTCACCCGACGGCATGGTGCACTACTTCGCCAGCCCGGGCGTTGACGAGCTCACCATGGACGACCACATCACGTCGCAATATCCCTATGGCTATCGCACCGAACTGCTGAAGACCTTTTTCTACAACGTCTGCACGCAGGATGACGGCAAGACCTGGAGCACGCCCTGGGTGATCGACGACCCGAAGGTCTACTTCGTGAAGCGTCAGGTGGCGGCCACCCCGAAAGCACCGACCAAACGTTGAGGCCTGATTCCTATCTCACGAACGCTTCGAGGTCTGTCCGGAGCTTCTTCAGATCGGGCTTGTTCAGGTACATCATGTGACCCGACTGGTATTCGGCGAACGAGATGTTGCCACGGAGTTCCGGGGCCAGCTTCAGGTGGTCGACGCTGTGCCGCATCGCGTCGCCTGGCACCGCCAGATCGCACAGGCCAACCTGCACGAGCACGCGGAGGTGGGGATTCTTCGCCAGCGCTGTGGCGAGTTCGTGTGACGTGCTCGCATAGGCGTTTTCGTCGAACCGCCATGGATGGACGCCGGCGAGCACCCTGTAGGGCACGTCACTCTCGAAACCCAGTTCCTCGCGGACGTAGGCATTCATCGTGCTCGCCAGCGGTCCCATGGCTGCCGTGAAGGAGGGGTCGAAGGCCGGCTCGGCAGCCGCCCGATCGGCGTCGTGGCCCGTGATCCGGCCGTCGAATCGGCCACAGATCAGTCGCTCCTTCGCCAAGAGCTCCTTCCGAAAGGCCTCTGGCTCAACGCGAAGATCGTGCCTCAGCACAAACGCCGGCGGTAGCCCGGTGAACTGCGCAAGTTTCGCCGCCACCTGCTCCCGACGGTCGGCTGGAAGTGACGCTCCGGCGAACAACGCGGTGGCGTATTCGCCGCCGGCGAATGCCCGCGCCTCGGCGATCGCCTGAGGCAGGTTCTGCTGGAGGTCGGGTGGCAGTCGCTTGTGGGCATGCGCCACAGCCGTGAAGCTCGGCAGGAACGTGCTGAAGGGGAGGTCGTTGCAGGGGGCGGTGCGAATCGTCTCGAAGTCGACCAGCCCCGATACGAGCACGAGTCCGCTGAGAAACATCCCGTGCTCGTCCTGCAATGTGCTGGCGAGCCCCGCCGCGCGAAACACGCCGTAGCTTTCGCCACAGAGATACTTGGGCGACCGCCAGCGCTTGTGCCGGGTAGTGTAGAGTCGGATGAATTCGGCGATCGCATCGATGTCGGGGCCCTTGCCGAAGAACTGCTCCGGCTTCTCATCCTTGGCGGCCCTGCTGTAGCCGGTGGCCACCGGATCGATGAATACGAGGTCGGCGGCGAGCAGCGCGGTTGATTCGTTGTCGACGAGTTGGAACGGAGGGGCCGGGAGCGTGCCGTCGTCGTTCATCTTGGCACGCCGCGGTCCCAGGCCGCCCAGATGCAGCCAGACGGCCGATGCCCCCGGCCCGCCGTTGAAGCAGAAGAGCAGCGGCCGCTGGGCAGCGTCGAACGTGTCTCCCGCCTTGGCGGACGCATCAGGCCCGGGGGGAGGGTCGAGCGTATAGGCGACGTAGAAGACCGACGCCTTGGCTGCACCATCCTCTTTCAGCAACGGCAACATGCCGGCCTCGGCGTGATAGCTGATCGATCGGCCGTCGACCGTGATTGAGTGCGCGGTGACCACGGGCTTCTCGGCGGCATCGGGCACGCGACTGACTGCCGGCTTGGCATCAGTCGCCGCAGGCTTGGCATCGGCTGCCGCAGCAGGCTTGGCATCAGTCGCCGCAGGCTTGACCGTGCCTTGGTCAGCCCTCGCCGTCAGAACAACAGATGCGGAAACGAGCAGCGCCGTAGACAGAATGACGCGGGCAGCCGGCGAAGCTCCGGCATGGGACGTGACGATCATTGACGAATTTTCCGTCGGGGTGGTCGAGTAGAGACGACTCCCCAAGGATACTCAGCGGAAAGCCGGGAGTCGGGCAATTACCGGGGGGCGTCCGCGGCCATAGCGGCTGTCCGCACGGAATCACAGGCTGGCGGCGCGATGTCGGCCAGCCGGTCGGTGTCGCAACGGCAGTTCATCTCGTCCGGGCCCACGCGGGAAACGGTGCAGAGGCAGTCGCCGCCGGCATCTTCCAGTCGCAGCGTCCAGACATCCCCCTCCCGTGACCACGAGCCTTCTGCGAAGCGGCCGGCCGAGGAGAAGAGCCACGACCGGATCTGACCACGGTCCGGATCCCAGCCGATGATCTCCGTGATCTCGCGACTGCCAGCGGGCCGCGCCGAAAGCAGACCCGGGATGCGGCTGTCGCCTGGCAACGGACGCTGCTCCTGGACCGCATCGGAACTGATCATGTGCGTGCGGATCAGGAACGCCTTGTTCGTCGACCAGAAGCAGTGCGTACTGGCGGTCACGCCCTCGCTGACGTCCTCCCAGGAGCCGACGAGCCAGGCGAGCTCGTCGAGGGGCTGCGTCGGCGGTTGCCGGGCCGGTTCCGATTCGGCGTGCTGGGGCATACGGTTGGATTCCCGCACTGTGTCGAGTACCCAGTTGCCATCTTCCCGCACGAGTACCGCGGAGAAGCGGCTGCTCGAAGGTGGTGAGTCTGTGAATGCGATCCGCGACACGCCGTCCACCACGGCCACGTCATCGCGGAGAGAACGGATCGAGGCGACGTCGATGTCGATCATGGCGCCGGCATCCTGTTCGAAGAGGGCGGCGAACACCTCGCGGACCGCTTCGCGTCCGGCAGTCGTTTCTCCGGAGTCGATATCGACGTTCTCGCCTCTCATGCTCCAGTGGGCGGCGAGGGCCGCGGGATCATGGCGGTTGAAGGCCTGTAGATAGCTTCGCAGCATGCGGTTGATGCCGGCGATATCTGGGCCGTTCGTGGGGCGTGCAGGCATTGGCTGCGGCATGACCGCACTGGCCGTCGTGACGGAGGAAGAATTGTCACCACGGGGCGGTCGGGGGAGAGCCTTGGCCGTGCTCGTCGGCGACATGCGGAACGGCTTTGCCTTGGCGATGACTTCCGGGATCGGCCGCACCGGCCGGTGACCGTGAGGTGCCGCTGCGACTGGCTGTTTGGCAGCCATCGTCGTGGGGCGGCTGGCCATACCGGTTTCGACTGTGCGGGAAGAACAGCCTGCCATAACAAGCAGGCCAGCAGGCAGAAAAAGGACGGCGGGCAGCACGAGGGCGGCCGGGACGAACGCAACCAGATGGGCAACGCGGCGATTCACGATTGATCCTCCATGAAAAAGCATGAAAAGCATGAACGTGACAGGGCTGATTCGGGCCCATGCGGCTGACACGCCATCATGACGGCCGCCGCGGGAGCAATCCTATCCGCTCCCCCCCAACGCGCACAGGCGAGCCGCAGAGGTGAACGCGAAGGCCCCGGCAGGTGGTGAGACCTGCCGGGGCCCATCCGAAAGGATTCGAAATGATGCCAATGGCGGGGGCCGGACCGGCTCAGAAAGCGACGGCCGTGACGCCGGGGAAATCGTCGGTGCGGAAGGGCGTCAGCGGCAGGCCCGACGACGAATACATGTTGCAGACGGGGTTGTCGGCCCAGGCATACCGGACAGCGACCGGTTCAGTCACGGCTGCGTTTTCGACCTCGATGCGGCCATCGGGCAGGATCGTGGCCTTGGCCGGCACGAACTTCTTGTCGGCTCCGGCGATCGTAAAGCCCCGCGGCTCCGCCACGTCGAACGGCCGCCAGCTGCCAGCATTGCTGGCAACGTTGTCGAACGACAGCACGAGCTTCGAGCCCTGCTTCTCCATCGACTTGTAGAGCGGGCTACGGGCCGCGATGCCGGGCTGCTTGTAGGTCTCGGCGAGCGCCCAGCGGGCCAGCCGCTTGGCCACGTCCTGCTTGTTCTTCGGGTGGATGTCCTTCCCCTCGCCGGTGTCGATGATTACCGCCTCGCCCGTATTGGGAAGCGCCTTCATCGTCATCGTCTGCGCCTCGCGCAGTTCTGCCCACGCGCTGTCGGCAGGCTCGGGCTTTTCACCCATGAAGTCGGCCAACTGCACCCAGTAGAACGGGAAGTCGCCGAGCCCCCACTCCTCACGCCAACTCTTGATCATGTACGGAAAGAGCTCGCGGTATTGATAGGCCCTGCTGGCGTTCGACTCGCCCTGATACCAGATCGCGCCGCGGATCCCGTAGCCGATGCTCGGCTTCAGTACCCCGCAGTAGATGTTTCCGGGACGAGCGTTGCCCTTCATCTGGCCCTCCGGGTTGCCGGGCTGCTTCGGCTCAGGCTTGCCCTCGGCCTTTGCCTTGTCGGCTTCGAGCTTCCACTCGGCCATCTTCTTCTCGTAATCAGCCTTGGCTGCGGGGAAATCGGCCTCCGTCTTGGCCCAGCGATCCACGAGCGGCTTCAGCTTCTCGTTGGCGGCGAGTTTGTCTCGCTGCACCCAGGCCTCGGCGGCACTGCCACCCCAGGCGTTGTTGATCAGGCCCACCGGCACGCCGAGGGTCTGGTGGAGCTGCCGGCCGAAGAGATAGCCGACGGCGGAGAAATTGCCGACCGTGTCGGGCGAGCAGGCCGCCCACTTGCCGCTGAAGTTCCACTGCGGGTCCTGCGTGCCCACGTTGGGAACCGAGATCAGGCGGATGTTGGGAAACTTCGCGGCGGCCTTCTCGAGGTCGGCGTCGTTGGTGTTGTTGATGCCCCACTGCATGTTCGACTGGCCTGCGCAGACCCAGACCTCGCCGATGAGCACATCGTTGAACGTGATCGTGTTCTTGCCTTTGACGGCGAGCGAGTGTGGGCCGCCGTATTCAAGCACGGGATCGAGAAACACGTGCCACATTCCGTCGGCTCCGGCGGTGGTGGAGTGGCTCTGGCTGCCGAGCGTTACCGTGACCGCCTCGCCCGGATCGGCCTTCCCCCAGACTTTGTTCTTGATGCCCTGCTGCAGCACCATGTGGTCGCCGAACATGTTGTTGAGCGAGACGTCGGCCCGGGCCTGTGACGCGATGGCCGTGAGCAGCAGGCTGGCGAGCAGGCCGACGGCGCGGGCCGTGACGGCAGGGTGAGCGAAGCGCATGAGAGCCTCATAGAGTGTGGGATTCGGTGTGGGATTCGCCGCGTCGAAAGGGAAGAAGAGCGAGGTCGGCACGATACCGCCGAGTATATCGCGACCCCGCTGTGGCGAGAAAGGTGCGTTGGAGCCACGCTGGCGGCGGCTGCTTGCGGCCGGCCTTCACAGAGCAGAGGATGTTGGACCCCAATTTGGCAGTAGCAGTGAAGGAGCAGTCCATGACGATCCATGACCAGCATGATGACCATCAGAGGGACCATCAGGAGCCGGCCCATGCCCGAGACGACCATCGCGACACGGCGCCATCGAGTGGCGGGATCGCCCTGCCCGTGGCGGCTCTGGCCGCGCTCACTGCGGCCGTGATTTGGTTTGGCCTTTCACCCGCACCGCTGGCCAAACCAAAGGTGGCAGCCACCGCTGCGGCGCCGGCCGGTGGTCCTGCGTGTGCGTCATGCGGTTCGCAGTCTGCGGCGACGAGCACGCCAACGTCTACTTCACCGTCGGTAAAGGCGTCACCGTCGGTAAAGATAGATCAGCTGCCGAGCTGGAACGAAGGGCCGACGAAGCAGTCGATCCTCGACTTCGTGGCCAAGGTCTCGCGACAGGGCAGCGACACATTCGTCCCGGTGGCGGAACGTGTTGCTGTGTTCGACCATGACGGCACGCTCGTCTGCGAGAAGCCGATCGTGCATGGGATGTTCCTCATCGATCGGGTCAGGGCGCTGGCGGAGCAGCAGCCGGAGATCGCCCACGAGGAGCCGTATGCCACGCTGATGACAGGCGACATCGATTTTGTTCGCCGTCTCGGCAAGAAGTATTTCCTTGATCTGATGTTCAAAACGCTGGCGGGACTTCCGGAGGAGAAGCTTGAATCCGATACACGACACTTTCTCGCCACGGCCCGGCATCCGGTATTTGACGTGCCCTACTGCGACGTCACCTATCAGCCGATGAAGGAGCTGATCGCGCTGCTGCGGAGCCACGATTTCTCGGTCTGGATCTGCTCGGGAAGCGGCGTCCACTTCATGCGGCCGGCGGCAGAGGCCTGGTATGGGGTCGGCCCCGAGCACGTCATCGCCTCGCGGGCGGTTTCGGAGTTGCGCGAGGTTGAAGGGGCTGCCGCGGGCGACGCGATTGCGGCCGGAGACGTGCCCAACCGACGGCTCGAAATCGTCGTGTTGCCGCACCTCCAGGTGCTCAACGACGAGGAGCGCAAGCCGGTGAGCATCGGCGAGCACATCGGCCGTCGGCCGATCTTCGCCGCGGGCAATGTCGGTTCGACCGGAGACATCGAGATGCTGCGGTGGTCGCAGTCGAGCGATCGCCCCAACTTGCAGCTGCTCGTGCTGCATGACGATGACGACCGCGAGATGGCCTACGGCGAGCCCTCGAACGATTCGCTGGAGGCGGCGGAAAAGTATGGCTGGAACGTGGTGCGGATGGCGACGGATTGGAATCGAATCTTCCCCCGGCCGCTCGAGAAGAAGCAGGCGGTGCCAGCTTCGAATCCCTCGGCGCCAGCCATATCTGCGCCGGCACCTGTCGCGCCAGCACCAGTCGTGCCGGCAGCCGAGCCCGCTCCGCAGGCGGCCGTGCCGCCGCCGGTGCGGTGGGAGAACGAGATCGCGGCCTTTGAGAAAGCCGACGGAGTGCAGCCACCGCCGTCAGACGGCGTCGTGTTCCTTGGCTCCTCGAACATTCGCATGTGGAACACGCTCGACGGCGACTTCCCAGAGCTGAACGTGATCAACCGTGGCGTGGGTGGGGCCAATTTGGCTGAGCTGGCCGTGGTCGCGCATCGGCTCGTGCCCGCGGCAAAACCGCGGGCGGTGGTGGTGTCGGCAGGAGGCAACGACATTGCGGCCGGTGCGACTGCCGAGGAGGTCCGCGATGCGTTTGCATTGCTCGTGAAGAATCTGCGGGCCGAGCTGCCCGACGTGAAGATCGCGTTTCTTGCGATGTTGCCCAGCGAGATGCGGTGGGAACAAAAGGATCGACAGCAGGAGGCGAACGAGGCCGTGCGAGATTTCATTGCGGCCCGGGTGGCCGCCGAGGGTAACGCCGCGGGCTTGATCTACATCGATGCCAATGCCGCGGTCCTGGGGGCCGATGGTCGTCCGGCCGTGGAATGTTTTCTCGACGACAAGCTCCATCCGAGCACGATCGGGAACGCCCGCCGGGCGGCAATCATTCGGCCGCTGTTGTACGACCTGCTGCCTTGACACCGACCCGGTATCTCAGCCCGATAACGCCCGCCTGAGTGGGGCGTTATCGCCATTTCTGCCGGTCTTGGGAGCTTTTTTACGCGGTGTGTCGGCCGGGAACGGCTCGAGTCGGTCGGACGTTTCCCGCGGGAAGCCTTCAGTAAGAGGGGGTTTTCCCCGAGAAAAAGGCCGTCTGCGCCTGAAACCCCAAAAAACGAAATTTTCAGCAGTCCAGCACTTGCAAGCCAGATAAGTCAACGTAATCTATCCAACTTATCAGGCGGCCGAGCTGTTTCGGTCGTGAAAAGAGAGAGGTCTCTTCGACCGACCGGGACCCGGGCGCGTTCGAAAACAACCTGCTTGAGTCCTGTCCCTGTTCCTTCCCCTAGTTCTTTCTGGAGGTTTGCGTGATTCGTAAAGTTCTGTCGATCCTCCTCCCGGCGTTCGCCGTCGTCGCGATGTGCACGAGCACGTTCGCGGCCGACTGCGGCAGCTGTGGTGGCGGTTGTGAGGGTGGCTGCGGCGGCGCCGCTGTCGCCGGTGGTGAGAGTGGTGGTGCGGCCGCTTGCGGCCCCAGCACCAAGACGGTGTATCAGCGTCAGTACGTGACCGAAATGAAGACGGTCACGTCGACTGAATACACCACGGAATCCCGCGAGCGGACCTACACGGTCAACAAGCAGGTTCCGCGGACCGAGGAGCGGACCCGCACGGTCACCGTGCAGGTTCCCGAGACTCGGACCAAGACTGTGAACTACACGGTCAACAAGAACGTGACTGAGACGAAGACGTCTGAGTACACGGTTCAGGTTCCTTACACCGAGTCGGTCGAGCAGACCTACACGGTGAACGTGCCGGTGTCGGAGGAGAAGACCTCCACCTACACCGTCATGGTTCCGAAGCAGGAAGAGAAGACCTCGACCTACACGGTCCAGGTCCCTTACACCGAGTCGGTCGAGCAGACCTACACGGTGAACGTTCCTGTCCAGGAAGAGAAGACCTCGACCTACACGGTTCAGGTCCCCTACACGGAGCAGGTCGCTCAGAACTACACCGTGATGAAGAACGTGTCGGAGGAGAAGACCTCCACCTACACCGTTCAGGTTCCCTACACCGAGCAGGTCGAGCAGACCTACACGGTGAACGTGCCGGTTTCGGAAGAGAAGACCTCGACCTACTCGGTGCAGGTCCCTTACACCGAGTCGGTTGAACAGTCCTACACGGTGAACGTGCCGGTTCAGGAAGAGAAGACCTCGACCTACACGGTGATGGTCCCCTACACCGAAGAGAAGGTCTCGACCTACACGGTTCAGGTTCCGTACACCGAGCAGGTCGAGCAGACCTACACGGTGAACGTGCCCTACTCCGAAGAGATGACCGGCAGCCGGACCGTGCAGAAGCGCGTCCCGGTCCAGTCGATGAAGACGGTTCAGGTCAGCGGTGGCTCGTGGCAGACGCAGCAGTACACGGTCGGCGGTGGCGTTGACGCCAACGGCTGCCCGTGCCCTGAGAAGGTCTGCTGCAAGCGTGTCTGGGTTCCGACGTGCGAAACGAAGGAAGTCCCGGTCACGACCTACCAGTGCACGACCGAAGAAGTCCCCTACTCCTACACGGTCAGCAAGTGCCGTCAGGAGCAGCGGAGCCGGATGGTGAACGTGAACAAGACCCGCAGCGAAGAGCGCACCCGCACCTACACGGTGTCGAAGTGCCGCCCTGAAGAGCGGACTCGTTCCTACACCGTGACCAAGTACGTGCCCGAGACCAAGACCCGTTCGGTGAACGTGACGAAGTACCGCTCGGAAGAGCGGACTCGCAACTACACCGTGACGAAGATGGTTCCGGAGACGAAGACCCGTTCGGTCAGCGTCACCAAGTACCGTTCGGAAGAGCGGACTCGGAACTACACGGTCACCAAGTGCGTTCCTGAGACCCAGACCCGCATGGTTGACGTGACGAAGTACCGCTCGGAAGAGCGGACTCGGAACTACACCGTGACGAAGATGGTGCCCGAGACGAAGACCCGTTCGGTCAACGTCACGAAGTACCGTTCCGAGGAGCGGACCCGCAACTACACCGTCACCACCATGGTGCCGGAAGAGCGGACCCGCAACTACACGGTCACGAAGATGGTGCCGGAGCAGAAGAGCCGCACGGTCAATGTCACGAAGTACCGCACCGAGTCGAAGACTCGGGAGTACCAGGTGACCCGCTGCGTGCCCGAGACCATGACCAAGGAAGTTTCCTACACGGTCATGGTTCCGCAGCAGAAGACCGAGAGCTACTCGGTCACGGTGTACGACTGCGTGCCTGAGACGAAGACGTCGACCTACACGGTCCGCGTCCCGCACCAGGTGACGAAGGAAGTGCCCGTGCAGAAGTGCGTGACGGTCGCCGTCGAGGTGCCCGTTGAGAACGCCTGCGGTGGCTGTGGCGATGCCGGCTCGGCCGGTGGCTACGGCGATGCCGGTTCGTCGGCTTCGGCCGGTGGCTGCGGCAGCTGCGGCGACGCCGGTGCTGCTGGTTCGGCTTCGGCCTGCGGCGACTGCGGTGCCGGTGCCGGTGCTGGCTGCAAGAAGGGCTGCAAGCGGGGCTGCCGTCGCTGCAAGTAATTGCTGCGATTGCTCCACAAGCTCGTTGTAATCAAGAGGAGGCTGGGCGCCGGGCGCCCAGCCTCCTCGGCTTTTTATGGTCTTTACCGCCCTGGGGAAGAAAGGGCTGGCCTCAGGGGTTGATCTGTGGTGAACTGCGGCGTTTCGGCACGGTATTGGAGGCGGAACCCATGCAGAACGCAGCAGCCATCGCGGAGCTCCCCGAAGAGGTGGAGTCTTCCGACGATTCAGTGGCCTGGATTCACCAGGTGCGGCAGTCGATCCGCGACGCCGACACCGATTTCTTTCGTGTCTCGCCGCTTCGGTATTGGGCCGATTTTCTGCTGAGTCTCGTCGCTGCCTACACCGCGGCAGCCGCCTATCTGACGCTGCCTTTTGGCACCTGGCCCCAGCTGCTGGCGTTTCCGGTGGCGGCCTTCTGGCTCTACCGGCTGGGATCGCTGATTCACGAAGTCTGCCATCTCGGGCAGCACGAGATGACGCTCTTCAAGGGGGCGTGGAACCTGCTGGCGGGCGTGATGACGCTCACTCCGAGTCCGTTTTTCACCCGTCATCACCGCGACCATCACAGTCAGCGGTTCTACGGCACGCCGGAGGACCCCGAATATGTCGCCAACTGCCTGGAGTCGGGGAATCCAGCGA
>CANHCU010000024.1 GCA_947459185.1 Planctomycetaceae bacterium
CCCATGCCTCGGCGTCATCCGAGAGATGAACCAGCAATCGCTCCACGCCGGCCCGCTGCCGCTCCAAAGCATCGCGGCTCAGGTCGGCGGGCACATGTATCGCCCGACTGACGACACCCCTCGCCCGCGACCAGGGCCGCGGAATGGCAAAGCGATCCCACGTCGTGAGCCTCCAGGGCCGCTCGTAGCCAAACCCCATCGCCACGATTGGAATCTGCATCGTGCTTGCCAGGAAGATGCAGCCCGGCGCCAGTTGCCGCCGCGGCCCCCGCGGACCATCGGGAGTGATGGTGAGATTTTCTCGCTCCGCACGCCCCGCAAGTTCGCGCAGGGCCACGGATCCCCCCTTGAACGTGCTGCCTCGCACGATCCCAAAGCCCATCATCACCGCCACGCGGGCGAGGATGTCGGCGTCGTGATGTCGCGACAGCAGCATCGCGATGTTGGAGTGCCCGCGCAAATACAGTGGCAGCAGGATGTTTTCGTGCCAAAAGACATAGATCTTCGAACCCCGGTAGTCGGGATGCACCGGATCGACCGTCGGATCGCCAAAATCGACGCGGTAGTCGAGCGTGCCCATCCATTGCCGGATGCACGCCGTGGAAACAAGCGACAGGCTGCCGATGGCCAGCGGAGACTCGAGCTTCACGAATCCGATTCCTTTCTTACGTTCATGCCTCCCACCAACTCCCCTCGAAGACTTCCTGGGCGGGCCCCGTCATGAAGACATGGCCCGAGGCCGCCCACTCCAGTTCCAGCACTCCGCCGGGTACCTCGGCCACGATCCGCCGGCCGGTCCGACCAGAGAGGACGCCCGACACGCAGACTGCCGATGCACCGGTGCCGCATGCCATCGTGATGCCGCTGCCCCGTTCCCATGTCCGCATCCGCACCCGCTCGGGAGAATGCACCTCGACGAAGTGCACGTTGATCCTCCGCGGGAAGATTGCATGCGTCTCGATCCGCGGACCGATCGACTCCAGCGGCACGCGGGCGACGTCGCGGCAGTAGAAGGTGACGTGGGGATTGCCCATCGAGACGCAGGTCATCCGCGGATCGAGTCCCGCCTCCTCCCACCAGGCCTCCGGCGGACCGATCGCGGCGCACGCCGCATCAACGACGTGGCCTCCGGTGGTGACAGCGTGCTCAGCGACCATCACCGGGATCTCGGCTGCCGAGAGCAGGGGCTCCCCCATGTCCACGCGGACCCGCGAGCGACGGGGTCCCTCGGGCGTGACGTCGAGCGTCAGCACGCCGCGGCCGGTTTCGATCGTTACCGGCCCCGCCGGCGCCCGGCCGCGCGACACCACCAGGTGCGACACGCACCGCACGCCGTTGCCGCACATCTCCGACTCGCTGCCGTCGGCGTTGAACATCCGCATCCGCGCCGAGGCCACCGTCGAGGGCATCACCAGCACAAGACCGTCTCCACCGACGCCGAAATGCCTGTCGGCGATCCGTGGGGCAAGTGTGGCCGGGTCGGCCGGTGTCGGCTCGGCGAAGCAGTCGATATAGACATAGTCGTTTCCCGCGCCCTGCATCTTCACGAAATGAATCGGTCGTGTCGTCATCCGCAATCCTCTTTCACTCGCGCCTTCGCCTTCGGTCATCCTGCCAACAAGCCCGCTCGTCAACCGCCGCCCAGTATGACCATCCGGCGGCAATTGGCCCCAATCCTCCGCGCCACTGCCGCGATCATCGTTGATTCTCCCGCCGCAACCCGGCGTTGCGGAGGCCATCCTGGCCGCGCCGCTGCGACTGCAGTTTCTGAATGGCGGCGGCAAGGGTGGGGAACGCCTCGCTCGTCATCTCCGGATGCGGGAGCGTGCCGTCCACGTGGATCAGCATGAACTGTCCGCTGGCGCCGCCGAGCACCCGCTTCATCGCTGGCAGCTGGGTGGCCGAATCACCCATGATCGAGCGGAACGTCATGTGGACATTGGAGTCGAAGTCGATCTCGCCGTTTCCGACCAGACTGATGGCGTCGCCTGAGAGTTCGATGTTGTCGAGATAGGCCCGCGGCCCCTCGATCCGGAAATCGACGATGCTCGACCCAAACGCGTTGAGGTCCGGCGCCTTGACGCGGAGCATCTTGAGCATGGCCACCACCAGCGGCAGCTCGTAGATGTCGGCATCCCGCAGCCGTACCTGTCCCCGGCCCGCGAGCGAGTGGGCGCCGCCGCGTGAGCCGCTCACCTCCACCGTGCTGAAGACGCGGCCGCGGTAGGGATGGGCGGAGGAGAGGGTGTCGCCGGCGAGGCGTTCGAGGTCGGCATCGCCGAGCGACGCCGCCACGGTAAATCCGCCGGGGTCGCCCGCCGCGACACTTCCGTCGAGGAGCAGCGTGCCGCCCGCAACGCGGGCCGACACCCGCCGCGGCGCTCCCTGCTCGCCGGCCCGGGCCGCCGTCGCGCCAAACCGCACACCGCTGGCATCCATCGCGATCGGGCCCTGCACCGCCGTCAGTTGCATGCCCCGCCACATCGCGCTGTCGATCGCCATGTCGCCGAACGTCTGCCAGGAATTTTTGTCGGACTGGCCGCGGAGACGGATGCCGCCGTGGACGTGCTCGATCGGTGTGCCGACGTCGAGCGAGCCCTGCTCCACATCGAGCTGCATGTCCCACGATGCGGCGGGCGACCCGGCGGTGGAATGGATGTCGAGCGAGCCGGCGAGGGAGAGAAGACCGCGAAGGTCAACCGCGGAGATGGCCTGCTGCAACCCCACGGGCAGGGCCTGCAACACGTCGTGGTCGGCGCGGAATCGGTCCGCGGAAAGCTCCTCGAAGGAGACGTGCCAGCCACCGCCGGGCACGAACCGGCAGACGCCCCCGGCCGTGACGGTCGTCCTGTCGTGCGTGCCGCGCACCTGCTCAAACGTGAGCAGACCGTCCTTCCAATGCAGCTGCCCGCGGAGGTGTTCCAGACGATAGGGGAACCAGGCCGGTTCGATCGACACGGTGTCGCCCTGGGGTGTGGCTTCGATCTCCACCTCGGTCCGCCGTGCCTTCACATGGTGCCGCACGGTCGCGGAAAACTCCGCGTTCCCCCGCGGATCCACGTCGTCCCAGATCTGCCGCACGCCGGCGGGAAGCGCGTCGCGCAACTCCCGCTCGAGCACAACGCCCGTTCCGGCCAGTTGGAGCGTGAGTTCGCCGTCGTTATCGGCACCCGGCACGAGCATGCCGTTGCACCGCACGACTCCGGTGTCGTTCGATCCGGTGATGTCGCGAATCGTCCAGTGACCGCGGTCCATGCGAATGCTGCCCGACACGTTCGACAGCGGATAGGGAAAGCCCGCGTAGGCCATGCTGCACTGCACGAGACGGATGCCCAATGAGTTGACATGGCCGCCCGGCAGCGTGGGCGTCCGGTCGTGCCGGAAGACGAAGTCGAAGGTGCCAGCGGCCCGCAGCGTGCGGATGATGTCGGCGCTGCGGGGAGGCATGGCCGCGAGCAGCATGTCGTCGATCCGCATGTTCTCGCCGCGCACCTCCAGCGTGCCGTAGGTACCGCCCGGTTCGTTCGTTGCCGGTGACGGCGAGACCGTGCGAAAGCTCCCCTGCACCTGGACCGGATGGCCGCCGGCCTGGCCGGTGAGATGGATGGACAGTGCCTTCCCCTCCAACACGACCGTGCCAACGGTGCGGTCGAGTCGATAGGGAAACCGGTAGTGCGTCAGGGAGACGTTGCGGCATCGCAGGGAGACGTTCGGCTCGATCGTGCCATTGCGGCGGGCCACCTGCGCCCGCACATCGACCTCGCCTGCCGGCAACAGCTTGCTCCACTGCGACGCCATCGAGGCTGGCAGCAGGCCTTCCCAGTGTCGCCCCACCACCAGCCGTTCGGCCTCAAGCAGCAGGTCGAAATCCGCGGTGTTCGTCCAACCGGCATAGCGACCGCTGCCACGCAGGAGCGTGGAGCCGGCGTTGGCCTCGAGCTTCTCGAACCGCAGCCCCGTGCGATCGACCTGAAAGCCAGCCGTCACATCGCTCATCGCGGAGGGGAGCGAGGCATGCTCGAAGCGACCCGATTCCAGTCGGCCCGTCACCGTGAAGACGGCGGCCTCGAGCGCTGTCAGCGTCCCAGCCGCCTGCCAGTCCATGCTGATGCGTCCCCGCAGTCCGGTGATCCCGGCCCGTAGGCTTTCTGCCATCTGACCCGATCCGTCTGGGAGCATGCCGACCACGCGAGGCGTCATCTCGAACGCCTGCACCGCTCCGCGGAGGTCGAACATGCCGGACGCAACCGCCACGCGGCCAGCAACGCTCGCCCGCTCAAAGAGGTCACCGGCAGCGACGGCCCGCACCGTGGCCCATCCCGCGTTTCCCTCGCTCTCGTCGGGCTCGACATCGAGCGAGAGCTGACGTACGGCCACCCGCGTCTGCCGCAGCACATCGTCGACGAGCAGCGTGGCGTCTTCGATCGTCACCGGCACGAGCAGGCCGCCACCCGCGCGCTGTTTGAGGAGCCCGGCCACGGTCCAACGGCCCTCGGCCTGCCGCACGGCATGCACTACGGGTCGGCGCAGCCGCACGGCACTGATCCGCGGCGCCCCTGCGATCAGATCGGCGAGGTTCGTGCTGCACGCCAGACGGACCTCGTCGATCCAGAGCATCTGCCGACACTCTTTGGGCAAACTCGGATCGATGAGCGACACGCCGCGCACCACGATCCCCTCCCCTTCCACGAGGCTGGCCCCCTGCACCTGCACGGAGAGCGCGGGAAACTCCTGCGCGAGACGCTGCTGGACGCGGGATCGCACCTCCTCGCCCAGACGGCTCGAACCGATGGCGCCGGCAGCTATCACACCGGCCACCGTGATCGGCAGGGCCCAGCGCACGAGCATCCAGAGCGTATCGGTGAGCGGTTTCAAGGCAGCGGTGCCACGGGGCAACGAGGCGGACACTTCCATAGCGTCCGCCCCTCGAGAGGAAGGGGCGGGGAAAGTACGTCGGGGGCCCACCGAGGGTCAAGACGCCATCCACCTGCCTGGCCCCCGGAAAGAACCCCATTCCCCCAGCCTGCGGCCCCCTGCTATCATGCCCGCCCGTCCCCGGGAGGCATTGCCCAACACATTGATACCGGGCATCGGACACGGCCCAAATGGCCTCACGGCTTCCCGACAGGGCGGCTTTCACCAGGACTTTCACCAGGACTTTCACCAGGACTTTCACCAGGACTTTCACCAAGACTTCCATCAGGATCGGGGAGACACATGGCCCGCAAGAACAAGGCAGTGGAGAAGGACGATTGGGTGGAACCGGTCCCCGGCGGGCTCAATCCCCAGCGACTCCTCTGGGCCGGTTTCATGGCGATCCTTGCCGCGGGCGTGGGCTTCTCGATTCGGGCCGGGATCCTCGGGCAGTGGGCCGAGCAATACGGCTTCACGCAGACGGAATTGGGAGCGATCACCGGCGGCGGCCTCACCGGCTTCGGCATCATCATCCTGCTGTCGAGCCTCATCGCCGACCGCATCGGCTTCGGCCCGCTGATGTTCGCCGCCTTTGTGATGCACCTGGTGTCGGCGGCGCTCACGCTCGCCACCGGAGCCGCCTTCGCGGCCGGCGGCAAGCCGCTCGCCTTCCAGTGCCTCTTCTGGGGCATGTTCCTCTTTGCTATCGGCAACGGCATCGCCGAAGCGGTGGTCAACCCGCTCGTTGCCACGCTGTTTCCGAAGAAGAAGGCGCATTATCTCAACATTCTGCACGCCGGCTGGCCGGGCGGCCTGATCCTCGGCGGCTTGGCGAGCTACTTCATGGCGGGCGGCGCAGGCGCGAAGCCGGTACCGTGGCAGTTTCAGATCTCGCTCTTCCTGGCCCCCGTCGTGCTCTACGGCCTGATGATGCTCGGCCAGCGGTTCCCCAAGAGCGAGGCGAGTAGTTCCGGCGTCTCCTTTAAGGACATGCTCGGTGAGCTTGGATTGGTCGGCGCCGCGGTGATCTGCGGCCTGCTCGCTCTCTTTTTCAAGAGCGACCTCGGCCTGCCGCCGCTGGTGGCCGCGGGCATTGCCGCTGGCCTGCTCGCAGCGTTCGGCGCAGCGACGGGCTTCCGCTTCGGCCACCTGCTGCTCGCCGCCCTGCTGCTCATCCAGGGCCTCGTCGGCTACGTGGAACTCGGCACCGACTCGTGGATCTCCAAGATCACCGGCACGATCATGAACAGCCCGGCCAACGGCCTGCTGCTGTTCGTCTACACGTCGGGCCTGATGTTCATCCTGCGGTTCTTCGCGGGGCCGATCGTGGAACGGATTTCGCCGCTGGGGCTTCTGGCGGTCTCCGCCCTCTTCGGTGCGGCGGGCCTGACCATGCTGGGCAACGCCGAGGGCGCGGTGATGTGCGTGATCGCCGCCACCGTCTACGGCATCGGCAAGACCTTCCTCTGGCCCACGATGCTGGCCGTGGTGAGCGAGCAGTTCCCCAAGGGTGGCGCCATCACGATCGGCGCTGCCGGTGGCGTGGGTATGCTGGCGGCCGGTCTGCTGGGCGGCCCCGGCATCGGCTTCCTGCAGGACCAAAACGCCTCCGCCAAGCTGCGTGAATCGAACGCTGCCGTCTACGATCGTTACAAGGCCCCCAAGGAGAACGAGTTTCTCTGGATGAAGACCTTCGGTCTCGACGGCGCAAAGGTGGGCGTGCTGGAGGATGGCGGCAAGGAAGCGCAGCGGACGCTCGAGGTGATGCAGAAGGACAACGCCAAGCCCGAGGCGATCGCGGCGCAGAAGTCGCTCGTGGAATGGTGGACCTCTTCGGCAGCCCCTGAGGCGGCGAGCGACAAGCCACTGGTGGAGGGGGCGGGCCTCTTCGGCGGCCGGCAGGCGCTCAAGCTGACGGCCTTCGTGCCGGCCACGATGTTTGTCTGCTACGCGCTCCTGCTGGCATGGTTCGCGACGCGGGGCGGCTACAAAGCCCGCGGCATGCACCACTGAATACACGCGGACAACGCCAGCGGTTTCACGGAATGCGAAGGCAGCCCGTCTTCCCTTGCTTCCGCTGCGGGCTTGGATGACGACGGTCTCCCATGCAAGCCCGAAGCGTGAGCGAGAGGAATACGTGTGGCGGACCCAACGAACCGCAGGAATCCTGACGGAGATAAGGAGTTCGTCGGCAATGCGCAGCCTCGTCACCATGCACCCGTGGCGGTGGCCGTCGGCATCCTGCTCCGGCCGGATGGCCGATTTCTGCTGACCACGCGACCCGCAGGAAAGCCATGCGCCGGCTCATGGGAGTTTCCAGGCGGCAAGATGGAGCCGGGTGAAACCGTTGTGGATACGCTTCGCCGGGAGCTTCGCGAGGAGTTAGCCATCGAGATGAGCACGATGGACGATGACTGTCGGCAAATTCAAGTCGTGGAGCACACCTATCCGCACGCAGACGTGCGGCTCCACGTCTGCGTCGTGAGCCGCTGGCACGGGGAGCCACTCGCGATTGAGGGCCAAGCGTTTTCGTGGCAGTCGGTCTGGGACGACACGACGAGCGTGTCGCCGGTGCTGCCTGCCACGGTGCCCGTGATCCAATCGCTCCGCAGCATCCGCGAGACTCTCTGCGTGCGTCCCGCCACGACCACGCTCTCAGTTGAAGACGACCGGTTCTGACGCCACAGGCACCTGCACCACGCGGGGCATCGCCGTGGGGAGCAAGACCGCTGTCCCTTCATCGCACCCCGATACGCCCCACAGAAACCATTCCGCCCGCCAGCACACGGGCCCTCACCTCTCCCGGCAGGTCGATCGCCGACGGGGCCGCCGCGGCGGGATCAGCGGAGGCTGCGGCCATCGCGGCGAGTTGGGAATAGTGCCTGGCGGTCATGTCGCGTCGGGCCCATCCCTCGCGGTGCCACAGCGCGACAAAGATCTCCGCGAGCAGATGCCGATCGAGCCCTGCCAGTTTTTGCGTCTGGAGAACGGTCGTGCCGTCGGCGTGACGATGCGAATGCGCCTCGAGGAGGTGTTCGGCCGCACTTCGCACCGCGCCGGCCACAGCCGCGGCCTGACTCCCCAACCGCACGAGCGACGACACGGCCGCCGGATACGGGCCTGTCTCGCACTGGGCGAGAATCTCGTGCCGCAGAAAATTCCGCGCATAGCGGACATCGGCGTTTGTCGCATCCTCCATCCAGACCTGTCCACGTGACTCGAGATACCCGCGGACAACACCACGCGGCACCGCCAAAAGCGGCCGGACGAGAGCCACGCCGTCACTGAGTTCACGGGCCGCGGCCATGCCCGCCAGCCCCGTCAGCCCCGTGCCGCGGAGAATGCGATGGAGGATCGTCTCGGCCTGATCATCTGCGGTGTGCGCCACGACCACGAAGCGGGCTCCCTCTTCGCGGGCGACCGCCGTCAGGAACTCATACCGTAGCCGCCGCGCTCGCCCCTCGATTCCCTCACCTCGCACAGCATCCGGCTCGCGAACCCGCACGTCACGGACCACGCACGAAACGCCCAGTTCAGCGGCCAGGTTGACCACGAAGGCGGCATCCACCGCGGCAGCCTCGCGAAGATCATGCTTCGCATGCGCCACAAGCAGCTTGGGAGGAACTCCCTGCCCGGCTGCCAGGCTGTGCAGCCCCATGAGGAGCGCCACGCTGTCGGCGCCGCCCGAGACGCCCACCACGAGCCGCTCTGACCAGAAGTCGTGCGCCGGCAGACCCGCGGCAAGAGCTGCGAGAAACCCCACTTCGGCTCCGGACGTGGTCGCTTCAAGCGTGGACATGACGTCCATTCTGGCCTCGGAATCCAGCGGAATGAAATACGTAAACTGGGCGATTCGGCGGCGAGCAGATGCCCTCCGTCGGCTGAAGGCCTGACGTTTCGGGCCTGGAAGCGGCATTGAGCAGCCGCTCGCCGCTGGCTACCCTCCCCCACCACGTTCCCGGGCCCCAGGCCGCAGGCGAACGCTGACGAATGAACCCGCGAACCTGAACAAGGATCATCGCATGCTCTTCCGGATCAGCCCCGCCCTCCGCCTCGCGGCCCTCGCCCTGCTGATTCCGCCGCTGGCGGGCGGCTGCTCATTAATAACTACCGTCGCCTACCTTGTCGCGCCCGAGAAGGATGCTCCGGCCGAATTCAAGGGGCTGCGGGGCAAGCACGTGGCCGTGGTCTGCAAGCCGATCGTGGAGCTTGAGTTCAGCGATGCGAGTTCCGCCCGCGAACTCGCCACGATGGTGGGCTCGCAACTGGCGCAAAACGTGCGAAAGTCCCGCGTGATCGACCAGCGCGAGGTCGCCCGTTGGATCGACGAAAACGCCTGGGTGGACTATCCGTCTCTCGGCAAGGCGCTCGACGCCGACATCGTGGTCGGTATCGATCTCGAACAATTCCGGATGCACGAGGGCTCAACCCTCTACCGCGGCCGTGCGACCGCGAATGTCAGGGTGTATGACGTCGCCGAGAAGAAGGTGCTCTTCGAGAAGCGGCTCGACAACTTCACATTCCCGGGCGACAGCGCCGTGCCGGCGCAGGACCAGTCGGAGCCACAGTTCCGGGCACTCTTCCTGCAGGTGTTATCAGGGAAAATCGCCCGCAGCTTTCATGCCTACGACAGCCGGGCGACCTTCGCGGAAGAGAACCTCACCTTTTAACTTTTCGATAGCGACACGCGAAAGTTTCGGCGGTGTTCCATGCAGGCCAGCCTCAGATGAGGCCCACCAGATCGCCGATCGTCCGGTGGGACTCGATCGGGTGCCGCAGGGCGAGGTTCGTGCGGATGCGGTAGTGGTTTTGACGCCCCACCTTTTCCCGCACCAGAAACCCGGCATTCTCCAGGTCGAGGATGATCCGCTGCACCGCCCGCTCGGTGATGCCCACCTGCACGGCCACCTCGCGGAGCACGAGCGTGGGGTGCTGCGCCAGCAGGATCAGCACGTGGGAATGGTTGGTGAGGAACGTCCAGCGGGCCTCGGACGACGGCACATCAGCGACCGGCTTTCGCCCGGGGTTGTCAGCGATTCGCTGAGGCTTTCGGCTGACTCGCTTTTTTTTCATCGTTTCGACACTGCATGAATCCGCCGAACCACCGGCTCGGCAGGAAATCATAGCCACCGCGCCCCTGATTCCCAAGCCACCCCGGAGAGAGGTTCGCACCTACGACACGCCATTGACGACATATGTTTCGCGTAATACTATTCGCATGACTGAAACCCGTACCAGGAAGCGTGGCGACCGTCGCCCACCCAGGAGCCCGCGATGTCCCCCTACCCGCTGCTTCCCGGATCTCTTCCGACCATGCTGCCGGAGGCCCTCCTCACCGCCGTCCCGCCCCTTGCCCTGCTGGCCATGGTGGTCGTCCCCTCGAACATCGCCAACCGCCACGCCCGCGCCGTGCGGCGGGCCGTGGTCGGGCTCACGGCGGCCTGCCTTGCCGCCGCAGTGGTAGCAGCCGGACTGCTCGCGGTGGGCGGTCCCTTCGACCTCACCCTCTGGACAGCCCCCGCGGTGCCGCTGCTCAACGTCGGCATCTATTTCGACGGCCTCACGGCCGCGATGTTCCTGCTGATCAGCTTCGTGGGCTTCGTGATCGCGCGATTCTGCGTCCGGGCCCTCGACGGAGATCCGGGACAGGGGCGGTTTTACCGCTGGCTTGCGTTCACGCTCGGGTCGGTGCTGCTGATGGTCGTCGCCCGTAATCTCGTCATGTTCACGGCCGCCTGGATGGCCACGAGCCTCGGACTGCACCAATTGCTCTCGCACTACCCGGACCGCCCCTGGGCGATCTGGGCGGCCCGCAAGAAGTTTCTCATCAGCCGCGTTGGCGACGTGCTCTTGCTGGCCGCACTGGCCCTGACACTTTGGTGTTTTGGCAGCGCCGACTATGGAGTCGTGTTCGAGAAGGCCGAGGCGTTCCGCACGGGCACGGCCACCGCGCATGCCGCCCTGCCCTGGATCGGAATTCTCTACGTGCTTGGGGCGATGACGAAGTCGGCGCAATTCCCCTTCCACAGCTGGCTTCCCGACACGATGGAGGCACCCACGCCCGTCTCGGCCCTGATGCATGCGGGAATCATCAATGCCGGTGGATTTCTCGTGCTCCGTCTGAGCCCGATCGTGTCGCTCTCGCACGTGGCCCTCGACGTGCTGGCGTTCGTCGGTGCATTCACCGCGCTGTTCGGAGGCCTGGTGATGGTCTCGCAGACGAGCATCAAGCGGGCGCTCGCCTTTTCCACGATCGCACAGATGGGTTTCATGATGCTGCAATGCGGCTTGGGTGCATTTTCGGCGGCACTCCTCCACATCATCGCCCATTCGCTCTACAAGGCCCATGCGTTTCTGGCCACCGGGAGCGTGCTCGATGCCGCTCGGCGGCTTAAGACAGACGCCCGGCCGGCCCTCCGCGGCGCGGCGGCCGCGGCCACGCTGCCGCTGGCCGCGGCAATCGCTTTTGGGATCTGCACCGCGACGGCCGCCGCCGCCGGCATCGACGTCGCAACCAAACCGGGTGGCCTCGTGCTCAGCGCCGTGATGGGCATCGCCCTCACTACGCTCATCTGGCATGGACTGCTCGCCGGCTCGTGGCGGCTCGCCGCCGCCACGATCATCGGAGGCGCGGCAGTGTCGATCACCTACACTGCCGCCTGCGTCGGCATCGAGCGGCTGCTGCTCGCCTCCTCGGTGGCCCATACGATCACGCCTCCATCGACGCTCGATCTCGTCGTCAGCGGACTCGTCATCGTGGGATTCCTCGGCGTATTCGCCATCCAGGCGGCAGCCGCCGTACTCGCCCGCTTGCCCTTCATCCGGGCACTCCACGTGCATGCAGCGAACGGGTTTTACTGCGACATCCCGGCCCGCAAGATCACGGCCCGCGCCTGGGGACTCTCGGCGCCCGTGCCCTGACGGCCGGCCGCTTTGCCCCAGTCGCATCGGCAACGGCCCTCATGACACCGCCTCCTGAGCACCAATTCATGCCCCTCGCCACAACCACCCCCTTCTCCTCCGACGATCCGGACGCCCCTCTCGTCACTCCATCGCCGCTGGAGCGCGTCGCCGCCGCCGTCGATGCGATCGCCGCGATCGTCCCGCCCGTCTGGCCGCTCGCCGACTACGTGGCCGTCAACCCCTTCCTCGGCCTGGCCCACCGGCGGTTTCTCGACGCCCGGCAGATGCTCCGCGATGTCCGCGACTGCGAGATGCTGCCGACGGCGAAATTGCTCCTCGAACCGTTGACACGCGGCGAGATCACCGCGGCCGACATCGAGCAGGCCTACCGCCAGGCGGTCGAGGAGTACCCCGATCTGTTTGGCGACCACACCCCGCAGTCGCTCGTGCAAACGCTGGCCACTATCGTCACCGCTACGCCCTCCGGCACCGCCATGCCGGCCGCCGACCGCCGCTACCACACCGTGAGCGAGGCGATCGACCAGCGGGAAGGAAGCAGTTGGTCGAGCCATGTCGTCACCGACATCTCGCGGCACTGTGCGTCCCACTACGATCACGGCCAGGCCGCCTGGCCTAATCCGTGGAAGCACCTGCCGCTGTATGAAGGCTGGCGAGAGACGATGCGGCTGAGTCGTCGAATGGATCTCCTGGGCATTCGTGGGTTCCGGAGATTCGTCAAGGATTTGCCGATGAAGCCGGAGGCGGCGATTGCCTGCCTTCTCGAACGAATGGCAATCCCCGAGCGGCACTGGCAGGCGTTCCTGCTCTGCGAACTGCTCTCGGTCGCGGGATGGGCTTCGTATCTCACCTACCGAAGGCGGCAGGCGGAGGCGGTCGATCGTGACAGCCATGACGAGCATCTCGTCGACCTGCTGGCCATCCGACTGGCCTACGACGCGGCGCTCGCTCAGGCCCGGCCCGGCAGCATCGAGCCATCAAGCCTCTATCCGATCGACGAAGCGTCGCCTCCACCCACGGCAGATGTCCTCGCCCGTCATCTCTTCCAGACGGCGGTCGAGATCGCCTACCGGCGTCGGCTGTGCCTGTCGCTCTCGAAACCAAGGCCCGTCACGACGGCGACGAATCGACGGACACTGCAGATGATCTTCTGCATCGACGTGCGGTCGGAGGTGTTCCGGCGGCACCTGGAGGCGACGAGCGACTCCGTGGAGACGTTCGGGTTCGCCGGCTTTTTCGGCATGCCGCTGGAACTAGTGCCGCTCGGGGCGGCACATGGACCTGCCCAGTGCCCTGTCCTGCTCACGCCGGCATTCCGCGTGCACGAACGGGTGACGGTCAGGGGTGAGGTCGCGGCCGACACGCTCCAGCACCAGGCCACCGCGAAGCGTCACACCCTGCGGCAGGGCCGCAAGATCTGGAAATCCTTTCAGTCGTCCGCCACGTCGTCGTTCTCGTTCGTCGAGTCGTTCGGCCTGGCCTACCTGCCCCAGTTGCTCGGCAACACCTTCGGCTGGACGCGGCCGGTGTTGCCGGCCGCGTGCGACGGCGTTCCAAAACGGGGGCCGGCCGTGCTCGGGCCCGATATTCATGCTCCCGGTCCCGACCTGCTCACGCTCGCCCGGCAGACCGATCTGGCCGCCGGCATGCTGCGAAACCTCGGCCTCGTCGACGGCTTCGCGCGGATCGTGGTCGTCTGCGGTCATGCCTCCGACGTCGTCAACAACCCGTATCGGGCAGGGCTCGATTGTGGCGCGTGCGGCGGCCACTCCGGCGAACCCAACGCCCGGGTGGCAGCTGCCCTGCTCAACGATCCTCTCGTGAGGGAAAACCTCATCGGGAGGGGCATCGGAATCCCCGCAGACGCCTGGTTCGTGCCGGCGGTCCACAACACGACCACCGACACGATCCGCTTCCTCGACACCGATCGCATGCCGGCAGGGCATGCCGCCGAGTTCGAGCAGGTGAAGGCCTGGCTTGCCGACGCGGGAGCCGCCGCCCGGCTCGAACGCAGCCCGCGACTCGGCATCGAACTGGCTGCGAACGGCAGCGGCAACACATCGGCCGCCGCGCGGCTCGAGGCGGCCCTCGCCATCTTCCGCCGCAGCCGTGACTGGTCGGAGGTGCGGCCTGAGTGGGGGCTGGCGGGCAACGCGGCGTTCATCGTGGCGCCGCGGTCTCGCACGTTCGGGCTCGATCTCTGCGGCCGCACGTTCATGCACAGCTACGACCACGCCAAGGATCCCGAGGGCACGGTGCTGGAATTGATTATGACCGCACCGATGATCGTCACCAGCTGGATCAACCTGCAATACTACGCATCGGCCGTTGACAACCGGGCCTTCGGCAGCGGCAACAAACTGATCCACAACGTGACGGGTCAGTTGGGCGTGCTGCTCGGCAACGGCGGCGACCTGATGACAGGCCTGCCGTGGCAGTCGGTGTCAGACGGCACGCGACTCCAGCACGAGCCACTGCGGCTGCTGGTCGTGATCGAGGCGCCGCGGCATGCCGTGGAGCGGATCGTCGCCAAGCATGCGGTCGTCCGCGACCTGGTGAGCAACGGCTGGCTCACGCTCGTGGTCTGCGAGGCAGACGGCTTCCACCGCTGGACGGCTGCGGGCACCTGGCAGCCCGACTCCGTCCTCCCCGTCTCCGCGTAACCGTCGGGAGAGTTGCTGCAGTTCGTGCCACCGATGGAGCGGCCGAAACGATCTCGCGAGTCTGCAGGATGGCACAATCCTGTGACTCAAGGAGCGTAGGCATCGGTGGTCTGCAAGCCGATCGTGGAACTTGAGTTCAGCGACGCGCGTTCAGCCCGTGGTGCCCACACGCCGCCGCCGTTGGATCAGGCTGAGGCAGCCAACGACGAGGGCCACGACACTGCTGGCGCCAGATGGATCGATTTCCGGGACGCTGATCGTAAAGGCGTACATCGATTGGGCGAGGATGGCATGCCCCGCGGCGGTCGGGTGGATGCCGTCCCAGCAGAGAAAGGTCGACACATCGGCGTTGGGGATGGCCCCACCGGCATCGCTGACATTGGTGAGCCCGTACGCGCTGGGGTCTGCGTTCACCGACGTGATCAGATCAAAAAAGCCGAACGTGCGAACGTCCGTCTCGCTCGCAAGGCGTGCTGCGAGAGCGGCATTCATGGATTGGGTGAGCGTGGTCGCGAGATAAACGGCGGGCTGACCGTTCGCGGTGATGGCGGGGGAGAGTCCCAGGTTCGGCGCGTCCCATACAACGATGTTCTCAGCACCTTTGGCCTGCAGGGTATCGACGATGCTGCCGATATCCGCCGCGAACTGCACCGCGGTCGCCACGATCGTCGCTTCTGCATTGGATCCGCTCAAGATCGCCGTCATCGCGGCACGGGCGTTGTTGCCGCCGCCAGCCACCACGTAAAGGGCGTTGGTGGGTGCGGGCGCCGGCCCCAGCGACGCGACGAAGGCCTCCGTCTGCGTGAGGAGGCTCGGCACGGGCCCAGGGTTGTTCAAGGGCCCCGTCGCCGCGCCGGCAGAGGCGTAGTTGGCCCCGGGACTGCCTCCAAGCACCGGGCCGGCCACCGCGGAGGGCAGGCCGAGCAGGGTGGCAAACTGATACGCCCAGACATTGCCGTTGGTGTACTGGTAGGACGTCGCATAGGGATTCGTCGGGATGAAGGTGTTCCCCGTGATGTCGCTCTGCTGAGTGACGTTGAACGGGGGTGACGCGGTTGAATTGAAACGAATGGCGTTGTTTCCCGGATCCGAAAGGCTGTCGCCAAAGATATAGAGATTACTGATGGTCGCCCCCGTCGCCGTGTCGAGCGTGGCAGCGAGGAAGAATGACTGGAGAAGCACGGCGGCGTAACGAAGTTTCATGCGTCGGGTATCCCTGGATCCAAGAGTGCACGGAGGGCTTTCTTCCGTGGCAGGCTTTGCCGCAGGGGGACGGTAGCTCCGACAGCAACACTGCGTCTAGCACAGTCTGTTCGGAGGCAGCTGCGAAAACGGGCAGGATGCCCGTGTTTCGCGTAATCACAGATTCTTCAGTGGCCGCTTCGGCTTGGGGGCGGCGAGCATCTTCTTCTTGTCGTCGGGCCGAGCCCCGGGCACACCACCGCCGCCGCCGTCGCCCATCTTCGGGTTATTGACGCCCGTATGCCGCTCAACCCACGTGTAGCCCAGCGGCCGCCGCAACTCCTCGGCAGCGAGCAATGCCCAGGGCGTGCCGGGGTGATCCCGCACCACTCGCTCCAGCAGCACCATGGCCTGCTGCGATATCTTCTCCGTCTGCGAGCCCGCCTTCGAAACGTCGGCGCTTTCTTCGAGCACCCATGTGTCGTTCTTGGGATCCTTGAACTTCATCCCCGACTTCGCCTGGGCGAGCATGGTGTTGTAGGTGTCGGTCCGCACCTTGAGAGCCAGCACCCGGCCGAGCGACAGGTCGTAGCCGGCCTGCCACCGCTTCTCGGTGATGGCATCACGATCGGGGAGCCCCGACTTGAGCAACTCCGCAAGAACGTCAATCCGTGGTTGGATGCGGGCCGCCGTCTTCTGCGCCTCGCTCAACAGCAGCGCCAGCGCACCGTCGTCCTTGCGGGGAAAGGTCATCGTGGGCGATTCCATCGGACTGATCTCGACCGATCGGGCCGCCTCGACGAGCGCCTTTTTGGCGCGGTTGCCGGCAAGCATCTTGTCGATCGTGACGGCCGACAGGTAGTCCGGCTGGTAATTCCGCATCACGTCGGGATCGAAGAAATACCGCAACTGCGACGACATCGCCGCGGTGTCTTGCCTGCTCACCTTGCCTCGAGACCCGCGGTTGGCGTGAACCGCAAAGTAGATGCCGCCGGTCGCAGCGCAGAGTTTCGAGAGGCTGAAAGGGCCGAAACCAGAGTCGATCGCCTCGTCAGCGAGGCTTCCTGAACGAATGTGAACCACCTCGGGATAGAGTGTCTCGGGCCCCTGCTCTACCACGGCCCACTGCACGTCCTGATCGAATTTGGTGTCGAATTCGACGAACTTGAATTTCACATCCTTCGTGCCGAAAGGAGCCGGCACGCCGACGACATACACCGGGATGCCGAGCGTGCGGCAAAACGCGGCGGTCTTGTCGGTCTCATTCTGGTCGTTGCCCACCTCGTCGGTGAACACGACGATCATCACGTTCCTCCGCGGTGCCCGCCGGAAAATACTCGCCTCCTGGGCGGCGCTGCGAATCGCCGTGAACGTATTCTCGACACCGGAATCATCGACAGGAATCGATTCGATCGCCTTGATCACCGCGGTTGCGTCGTCTGTCGCCTTCATCACCAGTTTCGCGCTCTTGCCGAACGAGACGACCATGTTCTTGAGGTCGGGCCTGTGTGCGGCGGAGCGGTTGACGCCGAGTTCTTCAAACACCCGCTCGAGACGGGTCGCAATCTCCTTCCGCTGGCCGGCCAGACTCACCGACTGGTCAAACACCCAGCAGACGACCGTGGGATGACGATCCAGCGACGCGGCGATCTCGCCCGTGAGCCGGTCAACGGCCCCCGTCGCCCCCGTGGCCCCCGCACCGACGGCTCCCTTCACGATGAAGGTTTCGTCGATGGTGTCCGCCGTGGGAATCACGTCGAGGGGTTCGACGGAGATGTCGCTTGCCACGTCCAACTCCACCTCAACCGGAACCACCGAC
The DNA here is from genome assembly GCA_947459185.1 of Planctomycetaceae bacterium. GTDB lineage: Bacteria > Planctomycetota > Planctomycetia > Pirellulales > UBA1268 > CAMCQY01. Next base: position 17,500 of record CANHCU010000024.1, read on the forward strand.
TGTTCGGAGAGCGTGGGCGCGAGGGCCTGCGCCACCTCCATCTGGCTCTCCTTGCTCACGGCACCGTCTTCTACCTCTTCTTCATCTGAAACCGTCATCTCACGGGGCGTGTCCAGCACCTCTTCGACCGCCTCCGGCGATTGAATGATCGTGATCGCGGGGGCCGAGCGGGATGGCTCGCGCAGGGCGACCAGCGCCAGCGACACCAGCACGACCACGTGGATCAACAGGCTGATCAGCCAGGCCGGGGTGTCGCCATCGAATGGAGTATCTTCCTCGCCGGTGTATTCCTGCCACCAGCGCTTGACCGACGGCAGCAACCCTCCCGACGTTCCGGTATGAAGAGGTTCCATCTGCAACAGGCTCCAGGGGAGTCTTCGCCCGCGTTACCAAGGACCAGAACCGGCGACCACAATCAGCGACCACTACCAGAGGCCGCGCACAGACGCGACGCACCTAACTTCCGTTTAGAATACCGCAAAAGCCTGTTCCAAGCCGCGGGCCCGCTCTGATCGATTCTCACGAAGGGGGGCTATTTATTCCCCGTCACGTGGCGTTTTGCCCGGTCAGCCTCCCAAAAAGGGCCGTGGCTGGCTGTTTCCATTGCCAGGAGGGGCCGCTGTCAATCGCCCCATCTTGCCCCGCGCAAACGCCGAGTGATAGCTTTCTACACGCGATTTTGCCACAACGACGAATGAGTGCCGTCCCCTCCCCGCGTCTTGGAAAGTATGCCGATGCCCTTCCCCACGACAGTGTTGCTGCGGTGGTGTGGTCGCTTGTGCGTGGCGACCATTCTGCTGCTTTCAGCCCCCGAAAGCCGGGCAGCCGAGGTGGCCGCCGCCGCCACCGGGTCAACCATCGAGGAACTGCAACTGGAGACGTCTGACGGCATCCGGATCGCCGCCTGGTACTACCCGGTGCCGGATGATGCCAAGGCGGTCGCCACGGTCATCCTGGTCCACGACATGGAGGGCTCGCACAAGACCGTAGACACTCTGGCCCGCAACCTCCAGCGGGCGGGATGCGCCGTCGTGGCCCCCGATCTTCGCTGCCACGGAGGCAGCGGCTCCCGTCCTGCCACCCTCACAGGCAGCGGGGCCAAGGCGGATGCAGCCGATCCGCGCATGCTCAAAAAGATCGACCTCGAGTCGATTGCGGCCGCGACCGGCGGTCGACTCCGCGACCAATCCGCGCTGCGGGGAGAGATCGAGGCCGTTCGCAACTGGATCAAGCAGAAGTCTGAGGCCGGCACCCTCGACATCGACAACCTCTGCGTGGTCGGCTGCGGCCTTGGGGCCACACTCGCTTCCATGTGGACAGCGGCGGACTGGAACTGGCCGCCGACCACAACCGGGCCGCAGGGCCAGCAGGTGCGGGCCCTCGCGCTCATCAGCCCGGTCTGGGCCACGAAGGGCATCTCGATGTCGGTGCCCCTGACGAGCGATGCCCTCCAGCACAAGATCCCGATCCTTGTTCTGGCCGGGAAGGGTGATCGCGACGCCATCCGTCTGTTCGACCAGCTCAAACGCTACCGACCAGCGGAATGGTTCCAGCAGCGAGCCGGCCAACCGGCAGACAAGGCCATGGACAAGGCCAAGGATCTCGAGGACCCGGCGGACGGCACGGCCTTCTTCATTCAGACCGATACCAGCCTGACGGGCGATAAACTGGCGAACGATCCTTCGCTCAACGTCGCAGAGCAGATCAAGACATTCCTGGCCCTCGCGCTCGCTCGCAAGCCCCGGTAGCCGGCGTGTGCCTTCACACTCAAGCGACCGCACGAGGGCGAGCGTTGACCGCGTCAGGGCAATCTCAGTTCCGCGCCTGGCACCAGCAGGTCAGGGCTGCGAAGCCGATCGCGGTTCGCCAGCCAGATGCGCGATGCCATCGCCCTGTCACCGTAGAACCTGACGGCAATCGACTCGAGCGAGTCCCCCATGCCAACCCGTACGGTCGCCGGCCGCTGGGCTGGCGACGAGGGGACAGTGGTCGCCTCCGGAACAGATCGGTGGCCAGGGCCGGCGGTAAGGATTGCGGACGGTGACGCCGACGGGGCAGTCCCTCCCTGCAGCCAGAATGGCTCCGACTCGCTGGGAGCCGCCGACCTGACGGGATCAGCGGCGACGCCGGTTCCGGCACGGTCACCGCTGTGAGCCGTGGTGAAGGTGGGCTCGATCGCCGCACCAGCCAGCCCCGCTGCCGCGGCGTGGGCGGCTGGGAGCATCCACGAAGGGGGCAGCCGCAACGCCAGGCCGATGGGCAGCACCTGAGGATCGGTCAGTCGATCCCTGTTCGCCGTCCAAATGGCGGTCGCGGCACCGGCATGCCCATAGACCTTCAGGGCGATCCCAGTGAGATCGTCTCCATCGCGAACGACGTAGTCCGCGGGCATCGCCGCCGGCTGCAGTGCCGGGCTGGGAGCCACTGGTCTGGCGACGTCGTGCACGGACCATCCCGCGGAGAGCGGAGGTGGTGCATGGACGTCGAGCAGCGGGGGCGGAGGAATGTCCACCGTAGAACGGTAGGTGCCGTCGAGCAGCGGCGATGCCGGCGACAGATCCAGCCCCGATGCCGGGAGCGGAACTGGCGGAGGGGGTGGTGACGTCGGCGGGAACGGCCCCGATGCCGCCATCGACGGACAGCTCGGAACATCAACCACCCCGGTCGGCCTCGCGTCGGGGATCGCATGCCCACCCGAGCCGATCATCATCGCAGACAGTCCCGACTGCGTGCCTGGCGTCGGCGGGGCGGTGGCAGGCCCGTAGGCGGCGGGCGTGAAGCCGCCCCGGGCAGCAAGCACCGCCGCGGCAAAAGGCTGGGCCAGTGCCACACCAGCGGCGAGCATGGCCATGCCGATGACAAACCGCACTGTATGCATGAATTGCGACATGCTCTCTCCCTTGCACGCAGCCCACGGGGGCACCTAGATGCCGGCGCCAGCCTCACTGGGCCCGCCAAAGAGAGTATGCAACGCCACCGCTGCCACGGCCGGCCGTCGCCCGCAGGCTTCACCTGCAGCCGTCGCGGCACCGCCGTCAGGGCCGGCACAACCGGCGAGGTTTTCCCGCTCGGCTGTTTGCCTGTCGGCTGTTTGCCTGTCGCCAGTTTCCTGTCGCCTGCTCGCCCGCCTGGGCTCCTGATCCGTCTTGTGGCGTCTTGTACGTGTCAGGCCGACAGCTGCGGCGTTGACCGCGTCGCCGGCTGGCTGCGACGGGCGGCGGCCGACCCCTCCTGCAGCCACAGCACTAGTGGCGCGGCGATGTAGATCGTGCTGTAGGTGCCGGTGATGATGCCGACGAGCATCGTGAACGCAAAGGCGTGGATGCCCTGGCCACCGAACAGATACAGGATCAACGTCGCCAAAAACGCGGTGCCGGAGGTGAGGATCGTGCGACTCAATGTCTGGTTGACCGCCTTGTCGATCATGTCGGCCGTGACGAACGGGCTCTTGCCACGCAGTTCGCGAAGCCGGTCGAAGATCACTATCGTATCGTTGATCGAGAAGCCCACGATCGTCAGCAGCGCGGCCACCACGTCGAGGCTGATCTTGAAGTCATCGACCAACGCCCAGCCGAGGTAGCGGCTCAGGTAGGTGCTGAACGCCAGGCAGGCAACCGCCACCAACACGTCGTGGATGAGTGCCACCACGGCCGCCAGACCGAAGGCGACATTTTGAAACCGTACCCACACGTAAAGCACGATCATCAACAGGCTCGCCAACAGCGCGTAGAGCGCGGTGATCTTCGTGTTGCCCGCCACCTTTCCACCGATCGAGTTGGCCGAGAGATAGACCGGGGTGTCGGAGAGCTTCTTTGCAACCCGCTCCACCACACGCCGGGCCGACGGCACGTCGAGCGACGTGGAGAGCGCCCAGTTGCGGTACGACTTGGTGCGGCTCGCCACGCCCTTCGTCTCAGCCGCGTCCGGCTCCAACTCAAAGGGGGCATCGGCGACGCCCTCCGCCTGCAAGGCGTCTTGGATCGTGGCCCGCAGGGTGGGCCTGTTGATCTTTTCGGGGAAGTCGAGTGCCACGGCCGTGGCGAGCGACCCAGCCTCGGGAGCAGGCTTGTCCGGCCCGCTCGTTGACGTGATCTCGCCGAAGCCCATGGAATAGGTGGCCAGCCGGCCTGGAAACACTTCTCGAAGCGTCTCTTCGACCTGGTCGTCATCCCGAACCGAGGTGTCGATCTTGTAGCGGGTGCCGTCGGCGACATCCGCTGCACTCACGGCGCTCACGGCGACGTCGGGCAGCACGGCGACAGCCTTCCGCACCTCGGCGATGTCGAGCGTCTGCTCCGGCTTGAACGCCACCTGCACGCTGGTGCCGCCGGTGAAGTCGATGTCGAAGAGCCCCTGTCCACGCTGGGCAGCCGCGGCCAGTCCCAGCAGGATGAAGGCCAGCGAGCCGATGATTGCCGGCCGCACCCAGCGGACAAACTCGAAGTTGGTAACGTCGAAGATCTTCGCCATCGACAGCCGTCGCAGCCAGCCGTTGCGCTCGGAGAGGTCGAAAGCCACCCGCGAGCAGAAGACCGCCGTGAACAGGTTGAGCACGAGGCCGAGGATGAGCGTGACCGCAAAACCCTTCAACTGGTCGGTGCCCATGGCGAACAGCACGAACGCCGAAATCAGCGTCGTAAGATTGGAGTCAATGATCGTGGAAAAGGCCCGCGCAAAGCCGTTGCGGATCGCCGTACGCACACCCGCTCCCCGCTCCGTCTCTTCCCGCATACGTTCGTAGATCAGCACGTTGGCATCGACCGCCATGCCCACGGAGAGGACGAGCCCGGCGAGACCGGCCAACGTGAACGCCGCCTTGAGCGAGACCATCAGCGCCACGACGAGCAGGATGTTGAGCAGCACCGCCAGGTCGGCGATGAACCCGGAGAACCGGTAATAGGCCAGCATGAAGGCAAGCACCACGATCGTCGCCAGCAGCATCGCGCGGGCACCGGAGCGGATCGTGTCGGCACCCAGTTGGGGGCTGATCTTCTGCTCGCTGATCGGCTCACTCACGAGGGCCGCCGGCAGGCTGCCGGCGTTGAGCACGCCCACCAGGAAATCGACGTCAGACTGCTTGAAACTGCCGGTGATCTGCCCGTCGCCGGAGATCGTGCTGCGGATCGTCGGCGCTGACAGGAGCGTGTCGTCCAGCAGGATGCCCAGCCGGCTCGTGAGCCGGTTGGCCGGATCGGGAAGGTTTTGGCCGGTGAGCGTGCCGAAGAGCGCCGCCCCCGAGGAGTTGAACGAGAAGTTGACACAGGGCTGCAGGTTGCTGTCGTAGCTGGATGACGCACGGGAGAGATATCCTCCGGTGACGTCAAAGCGGTCGAGCACCACCAGCACCTCCACGCGGCCGTCCGGCATCGTGCGGGTGACGAGGCCGCCATCCTCGGCCGGGTTGATCTTGGCCGTGTCGAGTTGCACCCAGCGGCCGATCTGCCGGCCACCCTCGGTCACGGTCGTGCCGGGGGAACGGCTTGCCAATTCAATGACCTGCTTGTGCCTGGGATCCTCGGGATTAGCGGTGATTCGAAACTCGAGCACGCCGGCGCTCGATACCACCCGCTTGATGAGATCGACCTCCGACTGATCGACCTCGGGCACGATCACCTCGAGCTGATCGATGCCGTAGCGGCGGACAGTCACTTCCTTCTGGCCGCCCGGATTCACGCGGCGGCTCACGGCCGCCACCAGCTTGTCCATGTCCACGGGGGACGATCGACCCGCCACGTCGTAGTCCAGGTCGATCGCCTCGGCACCAGCTCGTTGACCCGCCAGTCGAACCCGAGCATCACCGAAGTCGACTTGCTCCACACCCTTCAAAAAGGACTCTCTGGCGGCTGCATCAGCGGTCTCGAGCCGCACTGCAATGCGATTGTCGGCCATCCGCGACACGGTCCCCTTCCGACCATCCTGACTGGCGAGCAGTTGCTCGATCCTGCCCACGCATTCGTCAACCTGCCCGGCCGCCTGCCGGGAGGCATCGACCTCGTAGACGAGAATCACGCCGCCCTTGAGGTCGATACCCAGTCGCGGCGGCCAGCCGAGCCATGTCACCACGGCGCCTGCCGTGAGCGCGACGAGCACCGTCGCCAGGCGGCCCCACATGTCAGCAGCCCGCAACCGCTTCGCCAGGAGCCACGAGAGCAGCGTCGGCCCCGCAACCGTGAGCAGGGTGATGCCCCAGACGGCCCACGGCTCCCGCCACCACGGCACGGTCGCCGTCGGTACGGTGGTGGCCGTAGCCGCCATGTCGGCAGCCTGGGCAAACAACTGGATCACGATCGGGAAACTGTTCATACCGTTCTCGTTTCAGGATTCTGGTTTCAGGGTTCTGTTGTCTGTGTTCTGTTGTCTGGGCTCTGTTTTCAGGATTCGGGGGAGGCACTGTCGCCAAGCACCTTGGCAATGCTCGACAACGTGACGGCAATCTTCACATTCCCAGCCTCATCGACCCGCAGCGATATGCGATCGGCCTCGCGATCGACATTCGCCACGGTGCCATAGATGCCGGACGTCGTGATGACGCGATCATTTTTCTTGAGTCCGGCGAGCAGATCCTGCTGTCTCCGCATGCGTTCGCGTTCGGGTCGGTAGAGCAGCAGCCAGGCCACCATCACGATCATTGCCATCGGCAGGTACGTGATGAGCAGCTCCAGCGGCCCGGGCGGCGGCCCAGCGACGGCTGCAATTAAGTGGACGGCGAACAGGAATGGTGGCTCGAACTGCATGGCAACTCCGACTTCGGGCCGAAAACCCCTTCGTAGGGCCATTCGGCAGACCCGCAAATGTAGTGCGACGCGCGCCCGACGGACAAGCCCGACATGCCATTCGCTCGCCACAGCGAAGGGATCGAGTGGGGCGGGCGACGAAGCCGAGGCTTCTATCCAGGCGAATCCGGGGCCGGCTCGAGCCGGGCGAGCAGATCGCGGCAGACGGCATCGAATCGGCCCGCGAGCACTCCATCGCGAAGGCGTGCCACGAGCCGCTGGTAGAAGGTGAGGTTGTGGATCGAGGCGAGGATCGGCCCAAGCATTTCGCCCGCCAGGAAGAGGTGCCGGATGTAGCTGCGGCTGTGCCTGCAGGCGAAGCACGGGCAGTCGGCCTCCAGGGGCCGGGGATCGGTCGCGTGCCTCGCATTCCGCAGGCGAAGCTGCCCGTCGAAGGTGTAGACGAGCGAATTGCGACCGCACCGCGTGGGGAGCACGCAATCGAACATGTCGATGCCGGTGGCCACGGCGGCGATGATGTCATGCGGCTGGCCGACCCCCATGAGGTACCGCGGCCGGTCGGCCGGCAGATGCGGCGTGGTCGCACGGAGCGTGGCCACCATCGCCTCCGGCCCCTCTCCGACCGACAGGCCACCGACCGCGTAGCCGTCGAAGCCAAGCCCGCGGAGCCGCACGGCACTCTCCTCGCGCAGGTCGGGCTCGAGCCCGCCCTGCACGATCCCGAAGACAGCCTGGTCCTCACGGCGATGCGCCACCAGACACCGCTCCGCCCATCGCAGCGACCGCTGCATGGCGTCGGCCACGATGTCACGCGTTGCGGGCAGGGCCACCACGTGATCCATTTGCATCGCCACGTCGGCCCCGATCCGCTCCTGAATCCGCATCGAAGCCTCAGGCGAAAGCTCCACCGGGCTGCCGTCGAGATGGGAGCGGAAGCTCGCCGCAGCCTCGGTCACGCGGACCTGCTGCGCAAGGGAGAAGACCTGGAAGCCACCGCTGTCGGTGAGCGTGGGCCCCTGCCAGCCCATGAACGCTGCCACACCGCCGGCCTGCTCGACAACCGCCTCGCCCGGACGCAGATGAAGGTGGTAGGTATTGGAAAGCACCATGCCGGCGCCGGTCTCGGCAACGCGGCCAATATCGACCCCCTTCACGCTGGCAAGCGTCGCCACCGGCATGAACAGCGGCGTCGGCACGCTCCCATGCGGCGTCGTAAGCACGCCGGCCCGCGCCCCACCAGGGCTCACCGCGTCGAGTTGAAACGAGAATCCTGGCCGCATGCTCAGAGCCTAACGCAGCCTGTTGGCTACGACCACCGAGGACCGTTGGCGACGGTTCGGGGCAGCCCACGCCCCGTCGCCGGACGTGGGCTGCCCCTCACGGATTCCGCGATGAGCAGAGCAAGTTCGATCTTGCTCGACAAATTACAGCGGTTCTTCGGCTGCCATCACAAACGGGAAGCAGGGGATCGGCGGAAGCTCGAGGAGCTTTTGGATTTTTCGACCTTCTGGGGAGTGTGCTGCCGTAGGTCGTGGAAGGAGAAAAATCCAACGCGACGAGACTTCTGCCGTCCCGTGCGGCGCGTCGTCACTGACGGTCACCCGCATTTCCCCTGCTCGCGCTACGGGCTTGGATGGTGTCCGCGTGCCCCACGAGCCAACCCGCGTGGACTCAGAAGATCCCCAGGGCTTCGAGGCTGTATCGCACCACGAGGCCGGCCACCACCACGCTCACCATGCTCATCAGTTTGACGAGAATGTTGAGGCTCGGGCCGCTCGTGTCCTTGAAGGGATCGCCCACGGTGTCGCCCACCACGGCCGCCTTGTGGGCGTCGCTTCCCTTGCCACCGTGCACACCCGACTCGATGTGTTTCTTGGCGTTGTCCCAGGCGCCGCCCGCGTTGGCCATAAAGACGGCCACGCAGAAGCCGGTCGTCAGGCCGCCCACGAGCAGGCCCATCACGCCGCCCACGCCGAGCAAGAGGCCCGTGACCACGGGCACTGCGAGCGCGAGCACCGACGGCAGGATCATCTCCCGCTGCGCCGCCTTCGTGCTGATCTCGACGGGCGTGGCGTAGTCGGGGGTATCGGTGCCCTCCATGATGCCCGGCTTCTCACGGAACTGCCGCCGCACCTCCTCCACCATGCCCTTCGCGGCGCGGCCCACGGCCTTCATCGTCAGGGCACAGAAGACGAACGTGCTCATGGCGCCGGCGAACAGGCCGACGAGCACCTTCGGATTCATCAGGGTCACGTCGTAGAACCGCATGTAGTCGGCCATGTAGGCCTTCTTTGTACTCACGATTCGGTTGGATTTTTCGAGTTCGTCCATGAAAGCGGGCGTGGCACCGTCCATCGGCGTCAGGGCGGGCAGCTTGCCGAAGTCAGGAATCGCCCGATTGTCGAGCACCATCCAGGTGGTGTTGGCGTCGGGACTTTCCCCGACCTTGATCGCCAGCCCATCTGCCAACTTCACCCAGTCGCCAGATTTCAAGTCCACGTTCTTGCCAGCCACCGTCACGCTCTGCACGTTGGCACGCTTGTCGAAAGAGACGGCGGAGTGGCCCCAGCGATCGAAGCCGATCCGGACCTCCTCGACGTAGGCGGCCAGCAGCGCAAGCGCCGTGAGCGCGGCGGAACCGATTGCAAAACCCTTGCCAGTAGCGGCAGTCGTATTGCCCAGAGCGTCGAGGGCATCGGTTCGCTCGCGGACGATCGCAGGCAGGCCGGCCATCTGGGCGTTGCCACCGGCGTTGTCGGCGATCGGCCCGTAGGCGTCGGTCGCCAGCGTGATGCCGAGCGTGGAGAGCATGCCGACAGCGGCGATGCCCACGCCGTAGAGGCCCAGTGCAAACGCGGATGGATCCTTGAAGCTGAAGCCGTTGGCAAACCCAAAGGCCAGCAGCGTGGCGACACCGGTGATCAGCACCGGCGCCCATGTGCTGAGCATGCCCTCGGCGATGCCGCCGATGATGATAGTGGCGGGGCCGGTCAACGCCTGATCAGCGAGTTCCTTGGTCGGCGTATATTCGTTGCTGGTCGAGTATTCGGTCCACTTGCCGATCAGCCAGCCGGCCACGAGGCCCACGATCACCGCGACGGCGATCCCAAGGTGCCGGAAGCCGCCCATGATCATGAAGGTGACCACGAACGACGCGACCACGATCGCTGCCGTCGAAAAATTGATCCCCTTGGCCAGAGCCGCGAGCAGCGACTTCTGCGAGGAATCCTCCTGCGTCTGGACCTGGAAGATGCCCCAGATGGAGAGCAGCGTGCCCACCGCGGCGATTGCCATGGGCAGGAAGATCGCCGCCATCTGCATTGAGTAGTTTCCTGGAAACGCCGCCACTCCGAGGGCCGAGGTGGCGAGAATGCTGCCGCAGAAGCTCTCGTAGAGGTCGGCGCCCATGCCGGCAACGTCGCCGACGTTATCGCCCACATTGTCGGCGATCGTGGCCGGATTCCGCGCATCATCCTCCGGAATGCCGTGCTCCACCTTCCCCACGAGATCGGCCCCCACGTCGGCAGCCTTCGTGAAGATGCCGCCGCCCACGCGGGCAAAGAGAGCCTGCGTGCTGGCGCCCATGCCGAAGCAGAGCATCGTGACGGTGATTTCCTCGAGCGAGAGCGGCTTGCCGAAGAGCGGCACAATCCAATAGAGGATGAAGAACCAGAGCATGATGTCGAGCAGCCCGAGGCCGACGACGGTGAGCCCCATCACGGCACCGGAGCGAAACGCCACCTGGAGCCCCTCATTGAGCGACCGCTCGGCGCCGGCAGCCGTCCGGTTGCTTGCGAGCGTCGCCGTCTTCATGCCGAACCACCCGGCGAGGCCAGAGAAAAACCCGCCGGACAGAAATGCCAACGGAACCCAGCCGCTCTGCACGCCGAGGCCGAACGACATCCAGAGGAGCAGCAGGCAGACGGCGCCAAACACCCAGTACAACACCCGCCGTTGCTGCTTGAGATACGCATCGGCGCCGGTCTGTACGTAACCGGCGATCCGAATCATGTCGGGTGTGCCAGCGGGCTGGGACTCCATCCACTGGAAGAACTGCCACGCCTGGTAGAGGGCCAGCGAGGAACCGGCAACGGCCAGCAACCACCAGAACCCGAAGAACACATTCGTCCAGCCCGTGGGACCAGCCTCAGGGTTGGTCGCGGCCGCACCACAGCCGGCGAAAGAGAGCAGGATCGCCGCCACGGCGACGAGGGAAGCGAAAGAACGTTTCACGGTGCGGAAAAGCTCCACGGGAATGCGTTGCGAGACAGGGCCCCTGTTGGACCGGTGGACTGTAGTCGCCCGTAATTCCCCGGTCAAACGCCGCTCACCCAGCGGCTTCTCTGCCGATCGAGTGATAGACGAAGCCGCGCGACCGCATCTCCGCGGGCAGGTAGAGATTCCGGCCGTCGAAGATCGTCGGGGAACGCAGCCGGCGGGCCATCTCGTCGAAGTCGGGGTGACGAAAATCACCCCACTCGGTGACGATGGCGAGGCAATCGGCATCGTCGAGCGCCTCCATGGCACCGGCGGCGTAGGTGAGGCGGTCGCCATGGATGGCCCTCACATGCGGCATCGCCTCCGGGTCGTAGACGGTGACCTGCGCACCGCCGGCGAGCAACTGTTCGAGGAGATCGAGCGAGGGAGCATCGCGGACATCGTCAGTCCGCGGCTTGAAGGCCAGCCCCCACACGGCAATCCGTTGGCCCGCGAGCTGCCCGCCAAAGTGGGCAACGATCTTTTCACCGAGCACCTGCTTCTGGGCGAGATTCGTCTCGTGCACGGCCGTGAGGATCCGGTGCGCCACACCCTTGTCGCGGGCCATCGCGGCGAGGGCCTGCACGTCTTTGGGGAAGCAGCTGCCGCCGTAGCCCACGCCCGGAAACAGAAACGCGAAGCCGATCCGCTTGTCGTGCCCGATCCCGCGGCGGACGTCGTCGATGTCGGCCTCCATCCGCTCGCAGAGGTTGGCCACCTCGTTGATGAAGCTGATCTTCGTGGCCAAGAGCGAGTTGGCGACGTACTTCGTCATCTCGGAACTCTCCGGCGACATGACGAGAAACGGATGCTCGGTCCGCAGGAACGGCTTGTAGAGGCTCCGGAGGATCTCTCCCACCGCGGCGGAGCGGACACCGACGACCACGCGATCGGGTTTCTGAAAATCCTCGATGGCGGCCCCTTCCTTGAGAAACTCCGGATTGCTCGCCACCCGGCAGTCCCGGCCGGTGCGTTCCTTGAGCCGCGCCTCGATGCCGGCGCAGGAGCCCACAGGCACGGTGCTCTTGGTCACCACGACGGCCTCCGGATCGAGGTGCGGGGCGATTGAATCGACCACCTTCCAGAGGCTTGAAAGGTCGGCAGAGCCATCGGCGGACGGCGGCGTGCCCACTGCCAGAAAGATGACCTGGGCCGCTTGGATCGCCGCAGCCGTGTCGGTCGTGAACAGCAGTCGCCCCGCCTTTGCGTTGCGGATCACCAGTTCCTCAAGGCCGGGCTCGTAGATGGGGATCTCGCCGCGATTGAGCCGCGCGATCTTCTCGGCATTGATGTCGAGGCATGTCACCGTGTTGCCGCTATTGGCGAAACAGGTGCCACTCACGAGCCCAACGTAACCGGTGCCGACGACTGCGATCCGCATGCGAAGCGTTCCTTAGAAAGAAGACAAGGCTGGGGGTGACTTCGAAACCGAATCTACTCTACCTTCGAAAAAAGGGCCGCTTTTGCCGCGTAAAAGCTGCCGGGATGGCAGCGCCCGGCGTAACACAGTCCCCCGGCTCCCGCCGGGGGCTTTTATGGAATCCGATGCGTCCGTGAGGGGCTGCCCATGCCCCGGAGCCGGCGTTGCTGACCAGCGCAGGCAGGATGCCGGAGCGCAGTCAGCATCGAGTGAGCGAAGGACAGGATGTCCGTAGCGAACGTCCGGCGACGGGGCATGGGCAGCCCCGAACCGTCAGCAGCACGCCGCTTCGAACGAAAGTCGAAGAGGACATTCAGGACACTGGCGGCTCGCCGGCGACCGGCTCGGTCGTCTCTTCGGCCTCGCCCGGGGGCACCGGCACGACGGCGGCCAGCGCGTCGCTCTCGTCGAGCCGCATGATCCGCACGCCCTGAGTGTTCCGCCCGATCGCCTTGATCTCGCGGACGTTCACCCGCTGGATCTTGCCCCGCGCCGTCATCATCAGCACCTGGTCCTCGTCCTTGACCGAGACGACCGAAACAACCTGGCCGTTGCGGGCCGTCGTCTTGATGTCGCGGATGCCCTTGCCACCACGGTGCTGTGTGCGATACCGCATGCCGCTCGACTCGCCATCGCCCTCCGCTTCGTCTGCTGAGGCCTCCACCGGCTCTGCCTCGGAAGCCTCTCCCTCCTCGCCGGGCACCGGTCCGGCGATCGGCGTACCAGCTCCAAACGGCGTCCGCTTGCCATACCCCTGCTCGCAGACCGTGAGCAGCGTGGCATCAGGATCGGCCACCACCATGCCCACGAGCCGGTCACCGGCGCCGAGTTTGATGCCACGGACACCGCTCGTGTCGCGGCCCATCGGGCGGGCATCCGACTCCGGAAAGCGGATCGCCATTCCCTTGGCGGTGGCGAGCACCAGTTCGTCGCCGGGCTTGGTGATCACGGCATCGACCAGTTCATCACCCTCGCGGAGCTTGACGGCAATCAGCCCCTTGGTGCGGCGCCGGCGATACTCCTCGAGCGCCGTCTTCTTCACCACGCCGCTGCGGGTGGCGAGCATGAGGTATTGATTGGGATCGTCGAAGCCCGACACGGCCCGGCACTCGGCGACCTTTTCGCCAGCCTCGAACTCGAGCAGGTTGACCAGAGCCCGCCCCTTCGCATCGCGGGCCAGTTCCGGCAGTTCGAAGACCCGCAGGGAGAAGACCTTGCCGTGCGTGGTGAAGACGAGCAGCCAGTCGTGGGTGCTGGCCACGAAGAGGTGCTCGATTGGATCCTCCTCGTCGGATCGCGCGCCCGTGAGCCCCTTGCCACCGCGACGCTGCGCCCGGTAGACGTCGGCGGGGGTCCGCTTCACGTAGCCGGCCCGACTGATCGTCACCACCATCGTGGCCTCGGTGATCAACTCCGCCATGTCGCGGATGTCGCCGGCCTCGCCGCTGATCTCCGTGCGTCTGTCGTCTGCGTGCTTGCGTTCGAGTTCCAACAGATCTTCGCGGATCAATGCCTTGATGTTGGCTTCGCTGGAGAGGAGCCGCCTGAACTCGCCGATCTTCTCCAGGAGTTCGCGATGTTCACCGCCCAACTTCTCCTGCTCGAGATTCACCAACTGACCGAGCGTGAGCCTGAGGATGGCGTCGGCCTGCACCGGCGAGAGGCCGTATGTCTCCGCCGCTCCCCGCTCCTCCTGCATGACCGCAAAGCCCTCGGCACCGAGTGCCCGCTCCAGCAGTGCCGCCGGCGTCTGGATCTGCACCAGTCGCTCTTTCGCCTCGGCCTGTGACTTCGAACTGCGGATGATCTTGATCACCTCGTCGATGTTCGCCAGCGCCACGAGCAGGCCTTCGACGGTGTGCTTGCGGCTGCGGGCTCGGGCGAGCAGGTGCTGGGTGCGGCGGCGGAGCACCGCGGTGCGATGACGGAGAAATTCCTCCAGCATGCTCTTGAACGACAGGATTCGGGGCTTCCCATCGACGAGCGCGAGGAAGATCAGCGAAAACGACGTCTGCAGCGGCGAGAACTGATAGAGCTGGTTGAGCACCACGTCGGGATCGGCGTCCCGCTTGAGCTCGAGGATCAGCCGCACCGGCTCATTGAGATCGCTCTCGTTGCGGATCGCGGAAATGCCCTTGATGCGGTCCTCGTTGACCAGCTCCGCGATCTTTTCTTCGATGGCGTCACGGGTCTGCTGGTAAGGAATCTCGGTGACGACGATTCGGCTACGGTTCTTGCCGAACTCCTCGACGTGCGCCCGGGCGCGAAGCGTGATCGTGCTGCGGCCAGTGAAATACCCGCGGGCCAGCGACTCGCGGCCCATCACGATGCCGCCGGTCGGAAAGTCGGGTCCTGGGCAGATCTGGAGAATCTCGGCCATCGAGGTGCCCGGCGCGTCGATCAGCTTGACGAGCGCGCGGCAGACCTCGCCGAGGTTGTGCGGCGGAATGCTCGTCGCCATGCCCACGGCGATGCCGCCGGCGCCATTGACCACGAGGTTGGGAAAGCGGCTCGGCAGCACCACCGGCTCAGTGTTGCGCTCGTCGTAGGTGGGCACGAAGTCCACCGTGTCGAGTTCGATGTCGTCGAGCATCATCGCCGCGATCGGCGAGAGCCGGGCCTCCGTGTATCGCATGGCTGCGGCAGGCAGGCCGGCGATCGAGCCGAAGTTGCCCTGCTTGTCTACGAGCACATGCCGCATGTTCCATTCCTGGGCCATGCGAACGAGCGTGGGATAAATCACGCTCTCGCCGTGGGGATGGTAGTTGCCGCTGGTGTCGCCAGAGATTTTGGCACACTTCACGCGGGAGGCGCCTGGCGAGAGGTTCAAGTCGTTCATGGCGACGAGAATCCGCCGCTGAGACGGCTTGAGCCCGTCGCGCACGTCGGGCAGAGCCCGCGAGACGATCACGCTCATCGCATAGGTCAGGTAGCTGTCCTTGAGCTCCTGCTCGATCGGCTGTTCGACGAGCCGCCCCCCCGCATTGTCCCGGAGCCCGCCGGCCTGATCCCGATGATCGCCAGCGTGGGACGCTCCGCCGTCATTCTGGGGTGGCACCCCTGCCTCGGAACCGCCAGCATCGCCTTCGGGGGATCCAATGTCGTCTGCGTCGTCTGCCAAGGGGGTTTCTCCCAGCGGAACCCCCGGGGTTTTCACCGGTGGGAACGCTTGAACATACCCGTCCGGTGGGAACGGTCAACCGGCCTCAACCTGCGGAAAAACCGCGGGCCGGACGGCTTGACCCGCGTGTCTGCCCCCCCTACTCTCCCGCCCCGTTTTCACCGTTCTCACATTCGAGGCCCTCCACCCGTGCCAGCAACGCGTTTTCACGGTTGGCTTGTAGCCGCCACGGCAGCGATCGTGCTGCTGGTGCGGCTGGGCGGCCCGGCCCTCTGGGACGACGATGAGCCCAAGAATGCCGCCTGCTCGCTGGCGATGCTCGACTCGCATGACTGGGTCGTGCCGACGTTCAACGGCCGTCTCCGCGTCGAAAAGCCGCCGCTGGTGAACTGGATCCAGGTTGCCGGATTCACCTTGTGCGGCCGCAACGAGACCGGGGCCCGCCTCGGCTCGGCCCTGCTGACCGTGGGCACCTGCCTGCTCACCTGGCTGATCGGCACAACGCTCCTGGGGCCGGCCGTCGGCCTGCTCGGCGGCCTGGCGATGGCCACCTGCGTGTGGACCGCCGTGGGTGGCCGCGCCGCCACCCCGGATGCACCGCTCCTGTTCTTCACGACGCTCGCTGCCTATCTCTTTGTGCGCGGTAGCGGCATCCGGGCCGGCGCCGGCGGGGGCGTCCCCACGCTCTCGCTGTGGCCTGCCGTCGGCATCGGATTCGCCTGCGGTGCCGCCACGCTCGCCAAGGGACCGATCGGACTGGTTCTGCCGCTGCTGACCTTCCTCGCCTTCACCGCCTGGCGCCGGCAATCATGCCGGGAGGTTGGCTGGATGGCAGCGATCAGCGGCATCAGGCCGTTCACGATCGTGCTGGTAGCTACGGTGGTTGCGGCCCCCTGGTACGCCTGGGTAACCCTCCGCACCGATGGCGAATGGCTCCGCGGATTCCTGTTCGTTCACAACATCGGTCGCTTCGCATCGACGATGGAAGGTCACTCCGGCTCAATCCTCTATTACCCGACCGTCGTGGCGGTCGGACTCTTTCCCTGGTCGATCGTGCTGGCCGCCATGCTCGCCCACGCCGCATGCATCCTTCGGGCACCCGCAGCCGACGGCCGCCGCGAACCGCTCCAGCTCCTTACCTGCTGGGTGGTCGTCTGGATCGGTGGCTTCTCCTGCGCCGGCACGAAGCTGCCCGGCTATGTCTGGCCGGCCTATCCCGCCCTGGCGATCGCGACCGGGCTGTTTCTCGCCAATTGGGCCAACGGCCGCGCCGTCTTTCCGTGGCCGCACCTCCCTGAGCGTTTCCGAAAACTCAGGCTATCGATCGCAGACGATGCCGACCCGTTGACCGGCCTGGTGATGCGGGTGGCCTGGTCAATCCTTGCAGCGACCGGTCTGGCGCTGGCCATCGGGCTGCCCATCGCGGCCCATCGGCTGGCCCCCGGCTGCGAGTGGCTGGGCGTGCTCGGCCTCATCCCGCTGGCGGCGGCCGGACTGGCATGGCGGAGCCAGTCGGCTGGCATGCGGCCAAGAGCGCTGGCCTTCCTCGCAATCGCTGCATGCCTCCTCGTCACGCTGATGGCTTCCGTCGCTGCCGAATCATTCAGCCGCGCGCAGGGGCCGCGGACGCTCGTCGCCACACTCGGTGAGCATGCGAGCGAGTGTGACTGGGCATGCCTCTGGAATGTGCCGCCCAGCCTCGTCTTTTACACCGGCGCCCAGATCAAAAAGCTCGACACCGCCGACGACGTCGCCGCCCACCTCAGGCGGCATCCCCGGTCTCGCGTCGTGATCGACAGCCGACAGGAATCGCTCGTCACAGCCTCGCTGCCGCCGGGCTGCGGCGTGCTGTCGCGCGTGCCCACACTCGCCGAGCACGACTTCCTGCTGCTCGGTCGCCTTCCGGTGCACGACACACAGCCGGAGCACGACACCCCGCTCGCATTTGCCGACTGATCCTTACCCAGCCCACGCCCAGCCCACGCCCATGCCTTCCGAGGCCGTTTTCCCGGAGCCATCCATGCAGGACCGCCGCCCGCTCATCATTGTTCTGGTTGCCTCGATCGTCAGCCTCGCGGCGGGGATCGCGGCCACGCCGTTCTGGGACGAAGACGAGCCGCGGTTTGCGGCCATCGCCCGCACCATGGTCAACACGGGCGACTGGATCGTGCCGATGTTCAACGACGAACTCGCCGTCGACAAGCCGGTGCTGATGCACTGGGCCATGGCCGCCTCCTACACGCTCTTCGGAACGTCGGAGATCGCCGCCCGTCTTCCGGCCGCAATCGCGACGCTGCTCACGGCGATGGCGCTCTTGCGGGCAGGCACGCGGTGGTTCAACAGCACCACGGGCATCTTTGCGGCGCTTGCCTATGTGGGCTGCCTCCTGGTGGGCATCGAGGCGCATGCCGCCACACCGGATGCAATCCTGACCTGCCTGACGACCTGGGCCACGGTGCTCTTCGCAGAAGCCCTGCTCGCCGGTCCCGAGGTGGCGGACAGTCTCGTGAAGCTCTCGCGGCGCCGCGCGGCGGTGATCGGCGGGCTGCTCGGCCTCGCGGTCGTCTGCAAGGGCCCGATCGGCTTCGTGGGCCCGCTGGCCGTCGTGCTGCCTTGGGCCTGGTGGCTGGCGGTGCAGCGTCGGGTCGCTGCCCCGAACGCGGCCGGCCACGCTCTGCGACCATGGCTGGCGGCGACGCTGCCCGCGGTCTGGGACACCATCCGAACAGCGCGTCTGGGCATGCTCACCGTGGCGATGCTGGCGGTGGCCGCGCCGTGGTATACGGCGGTGTCGCTCCGCACCAACGGCGAGTGGCTCAACGGCTTCTTCTTCATCCACAACGTCGGCCGGTTCGTGGCTCCGATGGAACGGCATGGGGGGAGCGTGCTGCTCCATCCGCTGGCGATGCTCGTGGGCTTCTTTCCGTGGTCGTGCTTCCTGCCGCTGGCGATGGTCGTGACGGCATGGCGGATCTGGAAGCGGGCCGATCAGCCCGTCTCGAGGCACGCGCTGGCACTCGCCCTTGTGTGGCTCATCGTCTGGGTGGGCGGCTTTTCGGCCTCCGCAACGAAGCTCCCCAACTACGTGCTGCCGGCCTATCCCGCGGCGGCCCTGCTGGTCGCGGCTGCTGGCGTGGCCGCCGCCCAACGCGGCTTTTGGGCCCACCCCGCCTGGATGGCCGCGGGCACCGTCTCGCTGGCCCTTGGCGGCGTGATCACGGCCGCCGCCGTGCTCGTGGCCGAACGCTTTGGCCTCACCGATGCCGCACCCGCCGCCCTCGTGGGCCTCGTGCCGATCATTGGCGCGGCCTGTCTCTGGCACTGGCGGCGTGAGCCGCTGCGGGCCATCGCCGCACTCGCCGTGACCGGCCTCGTCTACACCGGCCTCGCCGTGGGCCCGGCCGCAGCCCGCATCGCCGGTGCCAATGCACTGCCGTCGCTCGTGCAGGAGGCGCATCGTCATGCCGGCGGCCACGCCCGCCTCGGCACCTTCACGCAGATCACGCCCAACGTCGTCTACTACGCCAACGGCCACGTCACCGCCTGGCAGGAGCCCCAGCGCGACGACTGTATCCGCTTTCTCGCTTCCGGCCCCGACGCCGTCGTGCTCGTTCGCGAAGACGACTTCGCCACCCTCTCGGCAGGTCTGCCCGCGGGCGTGGGCGTGATCGGCCGCAGTCGGCCGCTCTTCCGCGACCATGATTTCCTGCTCGTCGGCACGCACACGACAAACGGGGCCCGCAGCGTCGGCCCGACCGCCGCGGTTCAGAGCCCAGTGGAGACCACGACCCGATGAACGCCCACGACGAATCCCATCCCGCGATCCTGCCATGTGAGCGGCCCGCGCGGCGCAACGCAGACCGTGCTCCAGGTGGCCTGCTTTCGATCGTCGTGCCCTGTCACAACGAGGAGGCCGTCGTGGCGACCACCCACGACCGGCTCGTCGCCGCGGCGGCGGGCACGGGCATGGACCTCGAGATCGTCTACGTCGATGACGGTAGCCGCGACGCCACCCTCGAACGGCTGGAGGCGATCGCCGCCCGCGACACGCGGGCCGTGGTGGTGGAACTCTCCCGCAATTTCGGCCAGCAGGCGGCAATGTCGGCGGGGCTCGCGCAGACACGCGGCGCCGCGGTGGTGATCATCGATGCCGATCTGCAGGATCCGCCCGAGGTGATCCCCGAGATGGTTCACGCCTGGCGCAACGGCGTTGACGTGGCCTATGGCCGCCGCCGCTCCCGTGAGGGCGAGACGCGTTTCAAACTCGTGACCGCCAGCCTGTTCCATAGACTCTTCGCCAGCCTCGTACCCCACCCGATCCCGGTGGACACCGGCGACTTCAAGCTCATCGATCGGGCCGTGGTCGATGCCGTCTGCAGCCTGCCCGAAAAGCGACGCTATCTCCGCAGTCTCGTGCCCTGGGCCGGCTTCCGCCACGAACCGGTCTGGTATGACCGGCACGCCAGAGCGGCCGGCGAGACGAAGTACTCCGCCCGCAAGCTGATCATGCTCGCCGCCGATGCGCTCGTGATCTCCTCTGATGCGCCGGTGCGGCTCACCTGGGCGTGCAGCCTCAGTCTGGCAGTGATCGGCCTCTCGGCCACGGCCGTCGCAACCTGGTCGAGCTTCACGAGCGCCGCGACGGGCCCCCAGCAGGCCGGCATCTCACTGGCGGCGGTCATCGCGGTGGCGGCGCTCGTCGGTGCAGCCCAGACCGCGGCGGTCGCCATCGTGGGCGAGTATGTGGTGAGGACCTACCGCGAATCGCAGGGCCGACCTACGTCTGTGGTTCGCCGCACGATCAACGCTGCGGGCACCGCGGCCCCGGGCAACGCACGGCCCGACCGATCCCGCGCCGCCTGACGCAGATACACGCGACGGTTCGGGGCTGCCCATGCCCCGTCGCCGGACGTGGGGGCCGGC
>CANHCU010000025.1 GCA_947459185.1 Planctomycetaceae bacterium
ACGGGATCACGTCCAACGCGCCCCCCGGCTCGCGCCGGGGGCTTCCATGCGACGCTCCCATAGAAGCCCTGAGCGCCAGCGACGGGATCCGCTCGGCCCGCTACCGCACCGTCACCTGCCGCAGCACGCGGGAGGTCGCGGTCGATTTATTGAGCACGTAGAAGTGGATGCCGGGCACGCCGCCGTCGAGCAGCCCATGCACCTGCCGCGACGCGAAGTCCACGCCCGCCTCGAACTGCGCCGCTTCATCGGCACCCGCGGCCTCGAAGGCCCGGGTGAAGTCGTCCGGCAGCCGCGCCTTGCACAGGCTGGCAATGCGACGGACCTGCGCGTAGTTGGTGACGGGCATCAAGCCCGGCACGATCGGCTGACTGATGCCGAGAGCCGCGCAGCGATCACGAAACCGGAAGAAGTCGTCGTTGTCGTAGAAGAGTTGCGTCACGACCACGTCGCCGCCGGCGTCGCACTTTCGCTTGAGGTTCTCGAGATCCGCCTCGGCGGTCACCGCCTCCTGGTGGGTCTCCGGATAGCCCGCCACGAGGATGCCAAACTCCGGGAACTCGCTGCGGATCAGGGCCACGAGTTCCGACGCATACCGCAGGCCACCGGCCACCGGGGTGAACGACGTCTCGCCCTTGGGCGGATCGCCCCGCAGCGCCATGATCGCCGACACGCCACGGTCGCCGGCCTCGCGGAGGTAATCGCGGAGCTCATCGACGGAGCTGCCCACGCAGGTCAGGTGGCTGGCGACGGGGAGGTCGTGCCGCGACCGCACGCCCTCGATCACGTCGAGCGTGGTGCCGCGGGTCGAACCGCCGGCGCCGTAGGTGCAGGTGATCATCGCCGGCTCGAAGGCCATGAGGTCCTCGACGGTCCGCCACATCATCGCCTCAGACTCGGGCGTCTTGGGCGGAAACAGCTCGAACGACAGGCCGAAGCGGCCGTTCTCGTAGGCATCCTTGATCGACACGGTAAGGCCTCGGTATGGGGGAAGGGAACAGTGGCTGGTTCGTGTGGCTTCTTATTGTAGTTCGGTGTTCGGCCTGGTCACGTGCCGGGCGGCGAGGCCGCCAGCGTGCGGAGAAGGTCGCAGTCTGCCTCCAGCAGTTCCAGGCCCCGACGGGCCATCATCCGCTCGAGAATGATGGCCACCTGTTCGGCCGTCGAGCGTTCGCCGCCGGGCACCACCATGTTCGTGAACGCGGCCACCTGCTCCGGCACGAGGCCCCCGACCGTGGCGGCGATGCCGATCCTCCCGCCGCAGGGGAGCGACGTATTGATGGCGGTCTTCACGAAGTCGCCGACCAGCGCTCCCAGGAACTGCCGGCCGGTGTGGATCGTGCTGCGGCCTCCGTCGGCAGCCGGTTCGTGCAGCCGCACCGGTCCGTAGGTGGCCTTGAGGTTGCCGGTGATAGTGCCGGCCGCGAGGTTCACCCAACTGCCGATGTGGCTATGGCCGAGAAAGCCGTCGTGGGGTTTGTTGGAGTAGGGCTCCATGATCGTCGCCTCGATCTCGCCGCCCACGCGGCATTCGGCGCCGATGGCCGTGCCGCCGCGAATCCAGGCATGCGGGTTGACGCGGGCCCTGCTGCCGATCCAGATCGGGCCATCGAGGCAGACGAAGGGGCCGATCTCGGCGCCGGCATCAACCACGACCGGCCCGTGCCGCACGACGACCTGCTCCGAGATTTCCGCGCCAGTGGCCGCGTAGAGACCAGGTCGAATCTCGCGGAAGCGTCCTGAATCGATCTGCACCGCGAGTGCGCCGGCGATGGCCCGCTCGTGGGCGGCGATGATCTCGTGGGGCAGCGACAGCATCTCGATGTCGGCATCAGCCTTGGGAAGCGAGAGCGCGTCGATTGCCTCCGTCGCGGCGGCGGCATCGGCCAGCACGGCATTCACGACCGCCTGATCGGAGCCACTGCCGTCGGCAGCGATGTGAACGATCGCTGCGGCGATCACATCGCCGTGATGCACGACCGTGCGGTGGCCCGCCTCGACGAGGCTGCGGAGCGTGACGAGCGTGTCGCGGCTGGGCACGACGCGGGCGTTGACAAGGAGCAGAATCGCGCCGTGCGAGGAGACGGGCGGGCGTGGCGGTGGGATCGCGGAGGAGCCGCCCCACACAGCCACGCGGCTGCCGGCGACCGAGTCGAGATAGCGGGCGAGGTAGGGCCGCACCGCGCGGCGGACCGGGCCGAAGTGGCCGAGGGCCTCGAAGAGCGTGGTGCCGCCGATCGTGAGGTCGCAGGCGGGGCGGGCGGCGGTCAGCAGGCCGAGCTGGCCGACAGCCGTGTCTTCAAAAACGATGGTCTGCATGCCCGTAAGGGTAGGCGAGCACCGCCGGTGACGGCCAGCGGAATTCGGGGCGGCGACCGGCCCCGGCGGGTATCTCTGGCAATCGGCCGCGGCGGGCCGTAATCTCAGAAGAGACGGCCAACCCCTCACGAGCCGGAGTGGCGAAATGGCAGACGCGACGGACTCAAAATCCGTTGCCCGCAAGGGCGTGTGGGTTCAAGTCCCTCCTCCGGTACTCGATTCTTGCAGCGGAAAAAGCGATTGCTGGCATGAGCATCGTCCGCCAGACCCCACGTCGGCTCCGCAGACAAAGATACACCCGTGACACGACTGCAGCATGCGCTGCGCCCGCCACTACCGTCGCCGCCGCCGGCCCGTGATCAACGCGATCCTGCCTGGCGGGCCCTCGCGATCGTGGTCGGGCTTCTGACGGTCGAAGCCTGCCTCATCGGCTGGTGCTTCGGCGGCTGGGTGCTGGCCACGCCGGGAAAACGCCTGCTGTCCATCGGACTGGTCGGCATGCTCATCGGATTGTGGTCGCACATCGAGCGGCACAAGGCAGACTATCGGACGGCGCGTGTCTCCTGGCCGCTTGTCGCGGGCCAGGTGCTGTCATTCGTGGGCGTCTTCGCCGCAGTTCGTTGGCTCGCCGCAGGAGCGCCGCCCAGCCCGCTCGGCGACACCGGCACACCCCTGGCCGTTGCGGTGACAGCGGCGGCATGGCTGGCATGCTCGCTGGCATCCATCGCCCCGACACTCGACCTCGCGCGGACACTGCTTGGCAGCGCTGCGCTCTGCGCCGCACTGGCCGTGACGTCCTGGAACATCGGCGACCTGACCCAGAGCTTCTGGAACCAGACCGGTGAAACCACCATCCGGCTGGTGGCACTCCTGCTGACGCCGTTTGCCGGCGGGCCGGTCATCCGACCGGAGCCATTCGTCCTCGGCACAGAAGCCTTTCAGGTCAGGATTCAGTCGGCCTGCTCGGGGTTTCACGGCATCGGCCTGATCACCATGCTGCTGGCGGGCTCCCTCTGGTGGTTCCGGCGGCTCTATCGCTTTCCGCAGTCGCTCCTGCTCCTCCCCATCGGCGTGGCGCTCATCTGGCTGGCAAACGTCGTCCGGATCACGGCCTTGATCCTCGTCGGAATCTGGATCTCACCGGCGATCGCCGTGGATGGATTCCACTCCACCGCCGGCTGGATCGCCTTCCTCACGGTCGGGCTGGGCCTCATCTGGGCGGCAGCGCGGATACCGTTCTTTACCCACTCTGAGCCGATGGTGCCTGAGATCGCGATGGCTGCGGCGTCGCCGATCGCGGTGGGCGCGACGACCATCACCACCACCGCCTGTCTCCTGCCCTTCCTGGCCCTCACGGCTATCACGATGCTGACCCGGGCCTTCACGAGCGGCTTCGACATCTTCTATCCGGTGCGGGTGGTCTGCGTGGCCGGGGTGCTCTGGTCGCTTCGCAACGCGTTGCCGTGGCGTGAATGCCGGATCTCGCTGCTCCCGATCGCGATCGGGGCCG
Source organism: Planctomycetaceae bacterium (assembly GCA_947459185.1). Taxonomy (GTDB): domain Bacteria; phylum Planctomycetota; class Planctomycetia; order Pirellulales; family UBA1268; genus CAMCQY01. The sequence goes on from CANHCU010000025.1 coordinate 3,830, forward strand.
TTGCCTTTGCGATCTGGATGATCCTCGCGCCTGGGGCGACGGCATCGCCGGCCGCGATGGCAGCCGGCCTGCATGCGGACCCGCTCGATCCAGCCCAGTTGGGCCAGCCGTGGACAACGCTCTGGCTGCTCTTTCGCGTGCTGGGCTCGACGGTCACGGTGCCGATCGCGGAGGAGCTGTTCTTCCGGGGATTCATCACCCGCCGCTGCATCTCCGAAGACGCCGACAGCGTGCCGCTCGGGCAGTTCTCGTGGTTCTCGTTCCTCGTCTCTGCCGTGTCGTTTGGCGTGCTCCACGGCGACGCCTGGCTGGCCGGCATCGTGGTCGGCATGCTGTTTGGTGTGGCGGTCTACGCACGGCGGCGTCTCTTCGATGCCGTGGTGGCCCACGCCACCACCAACGCCCTGCTCAGCGGCTACGTGGTGGCGACCGGATCATGGTCGGAGTGGGGCTGAACGATGGTGGTTCACACGACGCCCAAAGACCGCTCCAACGCGGCAAGCCGTTCCCGCACCTCGGCCAGTTCTGACTCCAGCCGATCCACACGATCCGCGAGCGATTCGGCTGCCGGGCCCGCGACTTCCCGACTGTGGCCACCTGCTCGCATGTCGCCAGCCGTTTCCGACTCGCCGGCCCCGGCATCGCCACCGATCGCCGACTGACTGGCTGCTGCAGCCGAAAGCCCCACCTGCGACCGTACCTTCTCCAGCTTTTCCTCGGGCAAGAGACCGTGCGTGAGCATACGGCCGCGGCCGGGAGGAGAGAGCCAGACGATCAGGTCGCGAGTAGCCAGCGCATCAAGATGCGTGCGGAGGGTATCCAGGTCGGGGATCGGGTCCATGCGGCTGGCCCGCCCCCGCAGATCCCCCTCGCTCTGTTCGCCCCGCAGCAGGAGTTCGCCGAGGATCGCCAGCTCCTCCTTGCCGACACCGAGCCACTCGTAGGCCAGATGCCGGTACCGCGGGATCTTTCCACTGCCAAAGACCTCGGCCACGGCACCACAGTGCCGCAGACTCGTGAGGGCACGGCTGGCCGACTCCTCGTCGAGCTGCATGGCAGGATCGCGGTTGCTCTTCTGATTGCAGCCGGTCACCACCGCATTGAGCGAGAGCGGATACTGGTCGGGCGTCGTCTTGCCCTTCTCGATCAGCACGCCGAGCACGCGGCGTTCGTTCGCATCGAGTGGCCGAATCGGATGTGGGTTCACGCCAATGCTGCTGCCAGACGGCCCAGTGGAGTGGTCGGAAGAATGCATGAAGACTCCCCAGAAAGAATCTCGAGCAAAGACTATCAAGCGTGGCGTCCGGCTTTGGAGCCGACCCGAGGCCGTTGGAGAGCCACGCTGTAAGGCAGGATAGCAGTTTCCGGATCGGACTGCCGTCGTGGGTGACCTTGAAGGGCCGGATCGTGGGCGACATCACGATCTCGTCCCGCGGCAGCCCGAGCGCCTCCGCCACCGCGGCATTGAGATCGGCCGGCGTGACGCCATCGGCTTCCGCTCCACGACCGCACTTGTCGGCTTCTGCACTCGGCAAGACCGACGCCCGCGCGGGGCTCTATCCGGGGGCTGGACGAGCGGGAATGTCGAGCCGCTGTTCCAGCCCGAGGAGCCTTTCCCGGAGCGGTCCGTAGGCGATGCTCTGTACGGGCACCTGGCCCCGCACAGCCATGGCCGCCGCCACTCCTGCCGACTCCCCGAGGATCATCCAAACGGGCTCCATTCGGATCGACGTCATGGCGATGTGGCTGGCGGACAGGCAGACCGGCACGAGCAGGTTTTCAGATTCTTTCTTGTGTGGCACGATCGCGCGGTAGGGAATCTTGTAGATGCCGCGGTTGGCCTCCTCCAGATAGAGCATGGAATAGTAGCCGCCCATCAGGGCGATCTTGCCGTCGAGCGGAACCATCGCATACGGCCACTCGTCCACGCCATAGGAAGCCAGCCCCACGGCATCATCGATATCGGCACGCCCCTCCATGTCCTTCTGCGTGACCACATAGGCGGACCCCGATGGATCGAGCGGCAGGCTGCCTGCCTCCTTGCTGAACTTCCAGCGGAAGCCGTAGCCCATCGTGAGCGCATCGGCCTCTCCTTCCGGCTTGATCTCGATCTGCTGCAGCAGTGGCACGAGGCCGCTCTGCGGGTCGCCTGGCGTGTCTCCGGTCGGGGCTACGCCCCTCCCTCCGACACACCACGCGGACTGTTCCCCAACTCTCTCATGAGCCCTGGTACAGAAATCGGGAAGGGGTCAGGCAGGCTGCTTGGCATCTCGACGCATACCGCCAAGGCCCACGTGGCCGGGGTGATCGAAAAGCTCGGGGCCAGCGACCGCACACAGGCCGTGGCCCGCGCCTTCGACCTGGGCCTGCTTTCGGCACGCTCACCGAGAGCCGCCACGCGGTAAGGCGACGCGCGTCGTCACGCCACGCGGATTCCGCTCGCTTGCGCTTCGGGCTTGTATGGGAAACCGCACGCATCCAAGCCCGCTCCCATCCAAGCCCGCAGCGCCAGCAAGGGTATACGGGCCGCGTCACCCCCAACGGTCACGCCACGCGGATTCCGCTCGCTTGCGCTTCGGGCTTGTATGGGTACGGCACGCCCATACAAGCCCCCGGCGTGAGCCGGGGGACTCGCTCTACTTGTTGCCGTGGTGCGGGCAGCCATCGGGATTGAAGAAGCAGTTGCTCTCCTCGCCTCGGGCGGCCACATAGGCGATCAGGTCGAGCACCTCGTCGCGGGTCAGCTTGTCGAGCAGACCCTTCGGCATGATCGACACGGGCGACGTGCTCCGCTCGTCGATGTCACTCTTCTTGATTCGCACCGGATCGGCCTTGGCAACCGGGTTTTCCACGATCGCCACCTCGGTCGGCGTTTCCTCCACGACGAGGCCGGTAAGCGACCGCCCGTCGTCGGTGAGCAGCGTCGTCGAGCGATACTTCTCTTCGATCTTCAGCGACGGCTCCAGGATGTGCCTCGTGATCTCCAGCGGCGTCATCTTCGCCTCGAGCTTCGCCAGTTCGGGGCCGAAGGCGTTGCCAGCGTCACCCATCTTGTGGCAGGAGACGCAACTGGCGGTGCGGAACAGTTCGCGACCATGGACGAACGACCGGCCCTTCTCGAGGCCGACCACGCTCGCCTCCAGGTCGGCCAGCGCCCACTCTGTCCGCGGACGGCGATCCTTGAGCAGGTCGTCCTTGATCTCGAGCGGATGCGCCGCGAGATAGGCCGCCGGATCGGCGAGATACGCCTCCAAGTCATCCACCACATACATCGCCCCGAACATCCGCCGCCAGTGCCCCGGATAGGTGCAGACATACGGATAGACCCCGGGCTGCGTCGGCGCGGTGAAGGTCAATCGCTGCGAGCCCTGCGGCTGCATCAGGGTGCTGGCCGCCAAAACGTCCGATGACTTCGGCACGAAGTTCTGTTTGGCAAAGGCTGGATTCTGTGCCTCCTTCTCCGCCAGTTCGCCGACAGCCTGCATGCTGCCGGGCCGGGCGATGACAAAGTTGTGCGGCATCGCATCGACATTCTCCAACACGAACAGCACCGGCTTCCCGGCCTGCACGGCGATCGTCTCCTTGTCGTAGTTCATCCGCTCGTAGACGGTGCCGATCTTCACCACCCGCACGCCGAGATCGGCCAGCACCTTCCGGCGGGCCTTCCCTTCGGCCGCAGGCAGGAGCGTGGTGAGGTTTTCGGCAAACTGCCAGGCTGCGAGTCCGGCATCGCTCGACCGTTCCTCTGATGAGGCCTGCTTCATGCCGTCGATGAGCGTGTCGAGCAGCGGCGCACCCTCCTCGGCCGGCCACTTCGCGACGGGGATGGCGGCCAGTGCCCGGATCGCGGCGTCGCGATCGCCAGGCTGCTTCGCGAAGGGGGTGATCTTCTTGAATGCCTCACTCTCGCGGCCACGAACGCCCGCCAGCGCGAGGAAGGCGGCACGCCTCACCGCGACCGCGACCCGATCGGCTTCGCTGACGAGCGTAAACTCCGCGGCCAACGACGGCGCGGGCTGCTTCTCCAGCTTGAAGACCTCGACGCGATCCTTGTCAAGCACTTTGAGCGTGAAGTCCGTGAGCCGCCCGCCAAGCGTCCCCTCGCGGTTGTGGATCACGATCCGCTCGATCCGCTGTTCGCTGCCCAGGTCGACCTCCCACCATGGATTGTCCGCGCCCTCAGTGGTGTGGGTCTGCCCGCCTTTTTCCCAGGCCGGACTGGTGTTCCCGTCGATCGCACGGCCGGCATCACCGCCATTGGACGTGTTGATCTGCGAAGCCTTGCCCTTGCGGGCGACGTTGCTCGAACCGGCAAACACCTCCACCTCGGCGAGCGTGAGCGTCTTTTTGCCAGACAGTTCGATCCGCACGAAGCGGCCCAGCGTGCCCGGCACCTTGCTCTCCTGAACCGGCTGGGCATCGAGCAGCGGCAGAATCCGCTCGTAGAGGCTCGTCCGCACGGCCGGATCGCCGACCAGTGGCAGCGCCTCGATGAGGTCGACGAGCCGACGCGGCTCGGAGCTTGCCAGCTTCCAGACTTTCGCGCTCGCGTCGCCCCCGGCAGCGTCAGCCTGCGAGGCGTCGATGTTCATCAGTCCTACGTATCCGATTCGCCGCATCACCGACCGCTTCGCGGCCGTGGCCAGCCGCTCCATGTCGCCGCGGAACTCCACCAACTCCTGCTTCGGCCGGCCCAGCAGCACGCGGATAAGGTCGAACACGGTGTTTGAATCGACGTCGCCCTCCTTCTTGTCGAGCGCGGCCAACGCGTCGGTGACCACCTTCACGACGCTCGTCTTATCGGCCTTGGCCAGCGCCTCAACAGCCTCCAGCCTCAGCCGCTCGTCGAGCCCATTCCGCAAGAGCATCTCGCGATAGACGGGCGTCGATCGCGGTTCCTGGGCCAGTTCGTCGTTGGTCATCGAGCGATAGAGATATTTTTTACCGGCATCCGTCACGAAGGCGATCGGCTGCTTCGCCTCACGGGCCTTCTTGAACTCGGGATCGAGTACCCGGGCCGATTCCTTTCTCACGTAGTCCATCTGCCGATCGCTGGGGAATTCCTCCACGATCGCCAGGGCCTCGACCGCCTCGGGCACCCGCAGATAGGTGGCGGTGCGAAGGGCCTCGAGCCGCACCCGCGGGCTCTCGTCGGCGGCGGCGCGGCGAACCAAGTCAAGGCTGTTGGGCACACGATCCACGATCGACGAGAGCACCCGCATGCCGGCCACCCGCGACCGTGGATCTTTGGCCGCGAGTACCGATTCGAGCAGTTGCGGCTCGACCTGATCAAAGTGCCTGAGCGTCCAGAGGGCCTCAACCTGATGGTGCTCGAACGCAGCGTCATTTCGATCCTGTTTCGCGAGCCACGCCTTCACCGCGGGCACCACCTCCGCCTCCGGCCGACCGGAGAGTTCCAACCGGGTGCGACCGCGTACGCGGTCGGTGGGATCGGCCAACAGCGACACGAGTTCGGGCACGGGCCGGCCCGCGATCGGCGTCGGTTTCACGAGCGGCTTGCCATCCATCACCACGCGGTAGACGCGGCCGTGGGTCCGGTCGCGGCTGGGATCGCGGAGGTTGTGCTGCATGTGGCCGATGATCGGATTTTGCCAGTCGGTGAAATAGAGCGCCCCATCGGGCCCAATCTTCAGGTCTGCAGGTCGGAAGTTCGGATCACTTGACGACACGATCGGCTCCACCTCGATCGCCTCGCTAAAGGCGTCGGCGGCTGGATTCGCGCCGGGCTTGAGCGTGTACTGCAGGATTCCCTGGAAGCCGATCACGTTGCCGACAAGCAGGTTGCCCTGAAGATCGGCCGGGAAGTGCGGACTGGAGAGGAACTCGATACCTGGGCAGGGGCGTGTCCGCTGCTTATAGACGGACGGAGCGCCCGAGTGCTTGTCCATTCCGTTGAGCCGGGTGGAGAAGACCGATCCCCAGTAGGGCACGGCGCCGGTGCCGTCGACGACGATATCGTCGCCCCAGCGGCCGAAGGCATGCCCGTGCGGATTCGCGAACGCATACGACGTGTAGAGCCCGAACTTGCCGGTGCGCGGCTCATACTTGAAGACCGCGCCGTTGGCGACCCGCACCGGCGGCCCCCACGGAGTCTCGCCCTGCGAGTGGTGGAACGTGCCCTCCTGGAAGTAGAGCGTGCCGGCGGGGTCGAGCGTGAAGCTGTTGGATGCGTGGTGGGTGTCGGCTGTGTCGAGGCCTCCGACCAGGGGAATCCTCACGTCATAGACATCGTCGCCGTTGGTGTCTTCGAGGTATTCGATGCCCGGCGTCAGCGACACGATCACGCCCTTCCCCCAGAACTCGAACGAGATCGGGTTGTGGAGGTCACCGGCGAAGGTCTTCACGCGATCGGTTTTCCCGTCGCCGTTGGTGTCTTCGAGGATGAGGATCTTGTCTTGCATCTTCTGGTCGGGCCGCCAGTGGGGGTAGCTCTCCCAGGCGGCCACCCAGAGCCGGCCCTTGGAATCGAAGCTCATCGCCACGGGATTCACGAGTTCCGGAAACATCGCCTCGTCGGCGACCAGTTCGACCTTCATGCCGGAGTGCACGGTCATCTTGCCGATGGCATCCTGGCCGGAGAGGAACTCATGCTTACCCTCCGGCAGTGGCCCCGGCTTGTTGGTGACGACGGGGATCAGTTCCGGAAGGCCGACATCATCGACCGTGGGCAGCGGCGCGTTGGGATCTGCGAGTGTGGCGGCGGTGGCCCAGATCCGTCGGTCACGGTTGGCCGTCTTGATGTCGAGGTAGTCGAGCTCCCGCTGGCCGACCTCGTAGTTGGTCTGGCCATCGACGAACTTCAGCCACGCGCGGCCGCCGTAGGTCGAGTAGCCGTCGGTGACGCGATACCGGTTGAACCAATAGAAATTCTTGTCGGCCACGGCCTTCTGCAGGCGGGCGAGCGACTTCGGATCGCGGGCGGGATGCGTGCCAAAGAGCGACTCGTCGATGATCCTGGAAATCTCACGGTCGCCCCGTTCGTTGGGATGGATGCCGTCGGTCGTGAGCGGTTCGGCAATCTTGGCATAACTCTCCTGCGTGGGCGTGAAGAGATCGACGCACTGCACGCCGTTGGCCTGGCAGACCGCTTCCATGGCGTCGGTATAGAGAGCAATGTTCGCGTTATGCGTGCTACCATCAGTCCAGTGCGGCCGCTGCAAGTCTTCATGGGCGATCGGCGAAAACATCACCAGTTTCGGGGCATCGATGCCGTTGTACTTCTGGGCCAGCGTGTGCTTGATGAAGGCATCGACATGTGTCTTGAAGGCGTCGAGGCCGGCGGGCCCGGCATGGGCCTCGTTTGCGCCAAAGAAGGCGAAGATCACGTCGGCCTTCGTACCGGTGAGTTCGAACCGGTTCTCGCGGACGGCCGACTTGTCCCTGATGTCGTCCGGCTTGGGGATCGGCGCCGACCCGGAGAGCCACTGGTCGGGCGTGCCAAAGTCGAGGCTGCGGAGCCGCTTCGAGAGTTCGATCTCGTCGCCGTCGTAGGCCAGGTTGCGGATCACGAGCCGCTGCTGGGGAAACCGGCTCTGGAGCAGGGTCTCGAGCCAGCCGCTGTGCTGCATGCTGTCGGCCACGCCGCCGCCGATGATGCAGATGTGGTCGCCTTCCTGGATGTCGAGCCGGCCGGCCTGGGCCCCTCGCGAACCCACCATCACCCCGCCCGCCACCAACGCCACGAGCAGAATCCGCGTCATGCAACTCATGCGACCGACTCCAGAAGAAGGCTATTTACCAGTCTTTACTATAGCTCTACGCCGTCGCGAGGCCATCGGGGCTGCCCACGCGGATTACCGCTCGTTGACGGAAACCGAGCAGCCTGCTGGTGTCAGGCGATCAGGTCTTGGATCACCTTGGCGTGTTCGACGCCGGTGAGCTTCTGATCGAGGCCGAGGTGGCGGTAGGTGAACCGTTCGTGATCGAAGCCCAGCAGTTGCAACGCCGTGGCGTGGAAGTCGCGGATGTGCACCGGGTCCTTGACGATGTTGTACGAGAAGTCATCGGTCTCGCCGTAGATCTGACCGGCGCGGGCGCCGCCGCCGGCCATCCACATCGTGAAGCAGCGGGGGTGGTGGTCGCGGCCGTAGTTCTCCTTGGAGAGCCCCCCCTGCGAGTAGACGGTGCGGCCGAACTCGCCGCCCCAGATGACGAGAGTGTCGTCCAAGAGTCCGCGGGCCTTGAGGTCTTGGATGAGGCCGTAACAGGGCTGGTCGATGTCCATACAGCCGCTCTTCAGTCGGCCAACGACGTTGGAGTGGGTATCCCAGTGGTTCAGATAGATCTGCACGAACCGCACGCCTCGCTCCACCATTCGCCTCGCCATGAGGACGGAATTGGCGAAGGAGCCGGGATTCTTCGCATCCGACCCGTAGAGACCGAGCGTGCTTTCCGACTCGCTGGCGATGTTCGTCAAATCGGGCACGCTCGACTGCATCCGGAAAGCCATCTCATATTGGGCGATGCGTGTGCGGGTCTCGGGGTCGCCGATCTGTTCGAGCATCCGCTGGTTGAGCGACTGCAGACCGTCGAGCGTCTTGCGACGCACCTCGGAGGCAACGCCCGGCGGATTGTTGATATAGAGGATCGGGTCGCCCGCCGAGCGGAAGCTCACGCCCGCATACTCACCCGGCAGATAGCCGCTCGACCAGAGGCGGGCCCCGATCGCCTGCGGCTGCTCCGGCTTGGTCGACCGGGCGACGAGTACGACGAACGTAGGCAGATCGCTGTTGAGGCTGCCGAGGCCGTAGCTTGTCCAGGAGCCGAGGCAGGGGCGGCCCGAGATCTGGTTGCCCGTCTGCATGTAGGTGATCGCCGGCTCGTGATTGATCGCCTCGGTGTGCATGCTCCGGATGAAGCACATCTCGTCGACCATCTTGGCGGTGTGCGGCAGCAGTTCCGAGACCCACATGCCGCTCTGGCCGTGCTGGGCAAACTTGAACTTCGAGGGCGCGATCGGAAATCGCGACTGTCCAGACGTCATCGTCGTGAGCCGCTGACCGTTGCGGATGCTCTCGGGGAGGTCTTTGTCGTACCAGTCGTCCATCTTTGGCTTGTAGTCGTAAAGATCCTGCTGCGGCGGTCCGCCCACCATGTGCAGATAGATCACATGCTTCGCCTTCGGCGCGAAGTGCGGGCCGACCGCGCCGGCGACCCTCTCGATCCCAGCCGCTGGTGATGAAGACGCGTTACCGAGGGCCGGGCGATCACCGAGCAGGCTCGCCAGTGCCGCGCCACCGAGCAGGTGGCTGCCCTGCTCGAAAAAACGCCGACGAGTGAGATTCAGCCCCAGTTCGTCGAGTGGGGAGCGAAAGGGTGGGTTCATTTGCAGAGGACCTCGTCGAGGTTCATCAGTTCATTGGTCAGCATCGTCCAACTGGCCAGTTGCACCGGATCGACCGCCCGGGGCTTCGAATCGCCGACGCTGATCAGTTGCTTCGCGTCATCAGGATGGGCCTTGTACCACTCGGACAGATCGGCGAGCGACTTCTTCACGATGGCCGTCTCGTCACCGGACAAGGGACGCGCGAGCAGACGCTCGGCGATGAATTCGATCTTCGCGTCATCGGTCGCACCGCCGAGATCGAGGGCTCGATCGGCAAGGAACCGAGCAGCCTCCACGAACTGCGGGTCGTTGAGCGTGACGAGCGCCTGCAGCGGTGTGTTCGTCCGCTCCCGCTTCACGCAGCAGTTCTCCCGCGACGGCGCATTGAAGATGTCCATCGACGCCGGCGGCGCCGACCGTTTCCAGAACCAGTACATGCTGCGGCGGTAGAGGCCTTCTCCCTTGTCGCGGCTGTATTTGTTGGTGTTGCCGCCCATCGACACCGCCTCCCAGACGCCGTCGGGCTGGTAGGGCTTCACGCTCGGGCCGCCGATCTGCTTGACGAGCAGGCCACTGGCTGCCAGCGCATGATCGCGGACCATCTCGGCATCCATGCGGAACCGCGGCCCCCGGGAGAGCAGCCGGTTGGCAGCATCTTTCACGAGCTTCTCGGACGTGGTGGTCGCGGCCTGCCGGTAGGCAGCGCTGGTCACCATCATTCTGAACAGCTTTTTCACGTCCCAGCCGCTCTCGCGGAATTCCACCGACAGCCAGTCGAGCAACTCCGGGTGACTTGGTAGTTCGCCGGTGATGCCGAAGTCGCCGCTGGAGCGGACGAGGCCCGTGCCAAACACCTCTTGCCAGAACCGGTTGACCGTCACGCGGCTCGTGAGCGGGTGATCCTGCAGCAACAGCCACTGCGCGAGTCCCAGCCGGTTCCGCGGCGCCCCCTCTGGGAACGCCGGCAGGATTTCGGGGGTGTCGGGCTTCACTTCGTCCGCCCGCTTGTCATACTCGCCCCGGTTCAAGACATACGCCTTGGCCATCTCGTTCTTCTCATGCATCACATGGGCCACGGTGCCGCGTTTCCGAATCTCGGACACCTCCTGTTCGACCTTCGCGAGCGACGCCGACGCCGCCCTGAACGGCTCATCGTGGCCGCCAAGCCACCAGTCATAGAGTCCTGCAGCCGCCTTCACCCGCTCGTCGGCGGGCAGCCTCACCACATCGGCTAGCGTCTGTGCACGCGAGAGACCCTCCACCTCGCTTGACGAGAGGCTGCGTCCCCAGAGCGTGAGCCCGGCGAGCCCGATGCCGTGGGCGGTGTCCCCGGTGGACCGCCCGCCAATCGCCAGCGGCACCGTCGTGCGGATCGTGTTCTTCTTGAACTTGTTGGTGTCGATTTTGGGCTTCTGTGGCTTACCGTCGTAATAGATCTTCACGCCCTCGCCCTTGCCCGAGCCGTCGTACGTGACCGTGACGAGCGACCAAGCGTCGGCCTTGAGCTGGTCCGACGCGGACACTTTCAGGGCGTCGTCGGGCCACGCATGGACGACATGCATTGCGACCCGCCGCCCCTGCACGTGCACATCCCAGCCGCGGTAGCCGTTCGCGGTGTCCATCCTCGCGATCGGGGAATAGGCCGAGTCGTTCGCCGCAGGCCTCAGCCAAAACGACACGCTGAACGGCTCGTCGTGCTCGAAGTCGCCGCTGCCGGGAAGCTCGCCCGCCTTGCCATCCAGCAGGATCGCCGCCGAACCGTTCGGACCGGCCTGCCAGTTGGTCTTCGACTCGAGCGGCAGGTCGCTCTCCTTGCCGGAAATTCGCACGCGGGTGGTGCTGCCCTGGCCTTCGACGAGCGGCAGTTGCAGCAGCGGCGTCTCCTGTGGGAGCGACTTGGCCACCGTCTCCGACGTGGCCGAGGTGATCCAGGCATCGAACTCCGGCCGCGCGGCCTTCTTCCGGGCCTCGACGGCCCCCTTCACCGCGGGGAGTTCCTTTTCCAGCTCTGCGAACCGCGGCCAGTCTTCGACCCGGGGCACCGGTAGGATCGGCGGCGTGTCGTGGATGTTGCCATCCATCGCGGCCTGCGTCGTGTTGTTGAAAAACGCGGAGAGTTCGTAGAACTCCTTCTGCGAGAGCGGATCGAACTTGTGGTCGTGGCAGACGGCGCAGCCGGTTGTCAGCCCCATCCAGACCGCCGACGTGGTCTCGGTGCGATCCCGCGCATAGAGGACGAGGTATTCCTCAGGGATCACGCCCCCCTCGTTCGTCGTCATGTTGCAGCGGTTGAAGCCGCTGGCGATCCGGTTGTCGAGGATCTGTTCCGGCGTGGCAGCCTGGCCATGGTCGGTCACGAGGTCGCCGGCAAGTTGCAGGATCGTGAACTGGTCGAATGGCATGTTGCGGTTGAACGCATTCACCACCCACTGCCGGTAGGTCCACATCTCGCGAAAGTTGTCGAAGTGGATGCCGTGCGTGTCGGCATAGCGGGCATAGTCGAGCCAGTGACGGCCGCGGTGCTCGCCCCACTCGAGGCTCGAAAGCATCGTGTCGACGAGCCGGTCGTAGGCATCGGAGTGCGGGTCGGCAACGAAGGCATCTACGATCGCAGGCTCCGGCGGCAGGCCGGTGAGATCGAGCGAGAGCCGGCGAGCCAGCACGCGGCGATCGGCCTCGGGCGCGGGCGAGAGGCCTTCCGATTCGAGTCGTGCGAGGAGGAATCGATCGATCGGGTTCTTGACCCAGGGCTCGTTTTTCACCGCCGGTGGCTCCGGCCTCGTGGGTGGAATAAACGACCAGTGCGGCTCGTACTCCGCCCCCTCAGCAATCCACCGCTTGAGCAGTTCCTTATGCTCAGGCGACAGCGGCTTCTTGACGCTCGGCGGCGGCATCACCTCTTCGGGATCGTCGGAAAAAATCCGGTCGAGCATGACGCTCGAATCGACGTCCCCCGGGACGATCGCCCCCGACTCCACGGCGTCATCCCGCTGGTCGAGGCGCAAATCAGCCTTGCGGCCGGCGCTGTCTGCCCCGTGGCAGGAGAAGCAGTTCTCCACCAGGATCGAGCGGATGTCCTTATTGAAGGAGAGTCCATCCGCCGCCACGGCACTGACGGAAACCGCCAGCGTTATGACGCATGCCAAAAAGCATGCCTTGCCAAAATTCATGGCAGACGCGGCGACGAAAACGGCCAAACGATGGGCGGAGCGACTCATACAATCTCCTGGTTGCAGACATACCGCGACGGTGCTCCGCCACGACGTTCGGCAAGACAATCCAAGGATGTCGGCGTTTCGCTCCGCCGGCACTGCGTTACCTCAACTATATATAGCACACCATTCGCAGCCCACCACGGCGATCTGGGGGCACCATGGGACCGCTCGTAAAACGTTTGCCCCATTGGCTTTGCAGGCGGCGCAAACGTCCGAAGTTCGGGCCTGCCCAACATCCCTTGCTTGCGCTGCGGGCTTGAATGACGTTCGCATCGCGTCGCTCACCTCAACATCGTCTCGGCCTCAGAGAGCACGGCCGCGAATGGTACGCGGGCGAGCGTTCCGAAGACGGCATGCCTGCCCAGCCGCTCGCGGGTGGTGGCGGGGCTCGTGAGTCCGCAGAGAAAACGGGCCAGTTGCCGGGGCGTGTGGAGCGACGGCCGGCCTTCGGCGACCAGGCTGCGGACCGCCGCGGCCTGCTCTGCCGTGATCGACGGCACGGCCGATGCCGGAATCTCACGTGGGGCAATGCCGACTTTTTCCGCGGCCGCCGACACAGCCTCGTTACAGCTCGTGCAACTGCCACAGCCAGCGACTGCCTCGTCTCCCGACGCTTCCCCAAAATACTGCAGTAGCCGCCGAGTAAGGCAGCCACGATGCCCGGCAAAGTCGAGCACACCCTGCAGCCGCTCCAGATCGCGGGACTCCCGCACGGCGAACAGTTCCTGCATCGACCGGGCGAGTCGCTCCGGATCCCGCCCGGCGGGATCGGCTTCGAGACGGTACCGCTGACGGCTGCCGCTGGGCTTGAGCTCGATGTGGCCCGAGTCGGCCAGCCAGGTAAGTGCCTTCAGGATGCGGTCGCGGGGCTCGTCCAACGCGGCCGCCGCCTCATCGGGACTCAGCGTGGTCCACTTCGTGCCACGCTTGCCGGCATGCAACAGCCGCTTGAGAAACGCTTGTCGGTCGGGAGTGTGCCCATCAAGGACGGCTGCCTCGGATGCAAGCAGCCGAAACTGATAGCTGGCATAGAACGACCCCAGCGGCCGGAGCACCCCAGCCAGTTCGAGATGGGTGAGCACCGTCTCGATGACCAGAGGACGGATGTCGGTGGCCTGCGCGAGATCGTAGAGCGAGATATCGAATTCGCCATCCTCCGAGACAGTCGCTGAAGCACCCGGCGACAGAAGCTCGTCGAGGAGGTGTCGGATCGCCTGCGGCATGGGCGTATCACCGTAGGTGAAGTTGTCGAGAACGATCCGGTCATCTGCGCAAGCCAGCAGTTCGCAGACCGAGGGCTTGCCGTCGCGGCCAGCCCGGCCCGTTTCCTGGGCGTAGTTTTCCAGTGTCTTGGGCAGGTTGTAGTGATACACACCGCGGATGTCGGCCTTGTCGATGCCCATACCAAACGCAATCGTGGCGACGATCGTGTCGGCGCGGCCTCCCATGAAGGCATCCTGCGCCTCGTGCCGCTGTTCATCCGGCAGGCCGGCATGGTAGGCGAGCGCCTTGAGTCCACTCTTTCTCAGGTGGCCCGCGACCTCTTCAGCGGTCTTCTGCAGCGTTACATAAACGATCGCGGTCTCCCGCCGCTCGAGCAGCCGATTCGTCAGAACCTCAAGCCGATCGCCGGCCGAGCAGGGGGTGATGCGGTAGCTGAGATTCGGCCGCAGGAACGAATTCTGCACATGGTCCGCCGCAGCGATAGCAAAAGCCCGCCGGATGTCGGCCGCGACCGCGGGCGTCGCCGTCGCCGTCAGCGCCAGCACGGGACAGATGCCAAGCTCCTTGGCCACGTGCGCCAGCCGCAGGTATTCCGGACGGAAGTTATGCCCCCACTCGGAGATACAGTGGGCCTCATCCACCGCCATCATCGCGACCCTGGCCCGCGTTAGCCGCGCGACGAACTGCTCGTTTAAGAGTCGCTCGGGCGCAATGTAGAGCAGTTTGAGCGTGCCGCTCCGGATGCCGTCGTACACCTCCGCCGCCTCGGCGGCGGAGAGCGACGAGTCGAGCCGCGCCGCCGCAATGCCCCGTGACTGGAGCACCTCGACCTGATCCTTCATCAGGGCGATCAATGGCGAGATCACGACGGTCAGCCCGTCCATGAGCAGGCTGGGGAGCTGATAGCAGAGCGACTTGCCGGCACCTGTGGGAAAGAGGGCCAGCGCACTTCGGCCGGCCAGCAGCGTCTCGATCACCTGTTCCTGCCCCTCTCGGAACGCGGTGTGGCCGAAAGAACGCTCAAGGGTGTCGCGCAGATCGTGGGGCATGAGAGAGGTCTCCTGGCGGGCGTTTCCCAAGAAGTATACGCATGTTCACTATTTGTCAAGCCGCCAATGGGGAAACCAGCCGAACTGTAACGAAACTGGCCCGGCCCCGTAGACTTCTCTCGTTGAGAACTTTTTCTTTCGGTGTTCCGGAGGGACTTGCTGTGCGCATCACGATTGTTGGGTTCTTACGTGGAGTGCGAGGCACGGTCCGTGCTGCGGCCGTTCTCCTGACCCTCACGGCACTTTTTCTCGGAGGCCTCTCCATGACCATGCATGAAGCCCGGGGCGACGATGCTCCGGCCGGACCACGAGCAGCCGCCTGGAAGGCCGTTGACAAGGCGCTCGCGGAGGGCAAGCCGAAGACGGCGATCGAGGCGCTCGCGGGCGTGGAGCAGGCAGCGGTGGCCGACAAGGCCTGGGCAGAGGCCGCCCGCGCGATTGCCACGCGGATCCTCTGCGAAACGGGCGACCGTCCCGGCGACGACCCCGAGCGGCTGATCCTGCTCGCCGGCGCGATGGAGAACGCTCCGCCCGAAACCCGTGGCGTGCTGGAAGCGATCCGCGCCAACTGGACCTGCGGCTTCTTCATGCAGAACCGCTGGCGGTTTCAGCAGCGGACGGCGGGTGGCCCCGCACCGAATGGTGGGACCGATGATCTGAAGACCATCGCCGAGTGGGATCTGCCCTCAATCGTCGGCGAGATCAGAAAGCGGTTCGCCATGGCGGTCGGCAATCCCGGCAGCCCGGAACAAAAAGCCCTCCAGAGCCTACCGGTGACTGAGTGGTCGGCGATCATCCAGCCGGGAAAACAGCCCGATGCCTACCGGCCGACGGTCTGGGATGTGGTCGTCCGCGATGCCCTTGAGTTTGCCTCGTCCGGCGAGCGTGGCCTGGTGGCCCCCGAAGACGCCTTCGAACTCGTCGCCTCCAGCCCCGCGCTCGGCTCGCTCGACGAATTCCTCGCCTGGCAGCCGGAGGCCGACAAGGCAGTCACCGATCTCGACTCACCGCTGCTCGAAGCGGCGAAGCTCTATCGCAGTCTGCTTGCGTTTCATCGTGGCGACGCCGACCGCACGGCCCTCCTGGCTGCCGATCTCGACCGGATCCTGTGGGCAAGCGGTGCGGTGGTGTCGCAGGGTGACGCCACCGATCTTGCCGACCGCAAGCAAGACGCGCTCGAGCAGTTCATCGAGCGGGCGGGGGATCACGAGACGGCATCGCTGGCCCGCTTTCATCTCGCCAGCCTGATTCAACAGGGAGACGGCAGCGGCGATGGCGATCTCGTCGAGACGCGGGCCGTCGCACTGAAGGGTGCCGAGACGCACCCAAAGAGCCCCGGCAACGCGATGTGCAAAAACCTCATCACGCAGATCGATTCGAAGGAGCTTTCCATGCAGACGGAACGCTCGTGGGCGGAGCCGTGGCCGAGTGTCCGCGTCAGCTATCGCAATCTCACGAAGGTGCACCTGCGGATCGCCAAGGCCGACGGGCTGGGCCGACTCAAGGCGGGCAAGCCACAGACCGGCTGGATGGACGATGCCGACCGGCAGGCGATCCTCAGACTGCCGGCGGTGCGGACGCAGGCAGTCGATCTGCCCGCCACCGACGACTACCGGCAGCGGTCCGAAGACATTCCCGTGGGCACGGCACTCGATGCCAAGTCACTCGAGCCTGGCCCCTACTGGGTGCTCGCCAGCCAGAAGGCCGACTTCGGCGGAGCCGACAATGTCGTGCAGGTAGCGCTCGTCTGGGTCACGCGGCTGGCAATCGTGGCAGAGCAGCAGCGGCAGACATTTGCGAAGGACGCAGCGGCTGACCAGCGGGCGGGAAAAGTCTCCGGCCATGTCGTTGACATGCAGTCGGGCGAGCCGGTCGCCGGCGCGACCATCACACTGTTCGTCCGCGAACAGCAGGGCAACTATCCGCAGAAGTTCAGCGAAGCTGGCACCGCCACGAGCGACCAGGAGGGCCGCTATGAACTACGGCTGGAGCAGGGCAGGGAATATGTCGTGCTGGCCTCGGCGATCATCAACGGCAAGCGACACGAGGCCTCTACCGATGCAACGAGCTTCTGGCGGAACGTGCAGCCCGAGTCGCAGGCCACGATCGTGCTCGTCACCGACCGCGGCATCCACCGCCCGGGGCAGATCGTCTTCTATAAGGGAATCGCCTCCGCGAGCAACATCGCGACAGGTGAGTACCGCGCCATCGAGAAACGGGAGATCGACGTCGTGTTTCGCGATGCCAATGGCCGCGAGGTGGCAAAGACCCGGCACACGACGACCGCCAACGGCTCGTTCCACGGCAACTTTGCGATTCCCGCCGGGGCCCTGCCGGGCCAGTGGTCGATCCTCGCCCAGGCCCCCGGGGCGGATGGCTTCACCGGCGGCGTCGGCGTCCGCGTCGAGGAATACAAGCGGCCGAAGTTCCTCGTGAAACTGGCGTTGCCTGAAAAATCGCCGCCGCTCGGTGGCGAGGTCGTGCTCTCCGGCACGGCGACGACCTACACCGGCGTGTCGGTGGCCGGAGCGAAGGTCCGCTGGCATGTCGAGCGAACTGTGCGCTTTCCGATCTGGTGCCGCTGGTTCTTCCCTGGGCTGCCGTTCGACGATGGCGGGCAGCGGATCGCCCGGGGCACGGCCGTCACCGATGCCGATGGGAGGTTTTCGATCACCTTCACCGCGAAGCCCGACAGAAGCGTGCCGAAAGAGTCGCTGCCCGTCTTCACCTACCGCGTCGTGGCCGACGTCACCGACCCAAGCGGCGAGACGCGAAGCGACCAACGGAGCGTGCATGCGGGCTACACCGACACCGAGGCCTCACTCACGGCGGAGGCCTGGCAGGCGACCGGCGCCGACGGGAAACCGGCGGCCGTCGCGATCACGCTCGCCACAACCACGCTCGACGGCCAGCCCCGCGGAGCCGCAGGCACACTCACCGTTTCGAAGCTCATGCAGCCTGCAGAGGTAAGCCGCCGGAGCTTTTTCGATGTGGGTGCAGGTCCCGCAACGCGGCCCATCCGCGGCCGCCGCGGGGAGGGCAGGCCTGCCGCCCGCCCGGTTCAGCGGCCGCTGCCGCCGAATCCGGCCGATCCCGAGACCTGGGCCGTGGGCGAAGCGGTGCTGAAGGAACAGGTCACCACCGACAAAGCCACCGGAAAACTCGTGGCCACGGCCACGCTGCCGGCCGGCATCTATAAGGCCGTGTTCGAGATTCCGGCGGCCGGCGACGTGCCGGCGGTGAAGGCGGAACGGCTGATCGAGGTAATCGATGCTGATTCTGACCGCTATGGCGTCAAACGCGCTTTGGTACTGAAGTCAAAGGCGCAGACGGTCGAACCGGGCAGCGATTTTTCGGCGCTGGTCGGCACCGGCTATGGCACAGGCCGCGCGCTCGTCGAGATCTCGCAGTCTGGAAAGATTCTCGAGACGTTCTGGACCGAGGCAGGCCGGACGCAATGGCCACTCGGCATGAAGGTCGGCGATGAACACCGTGGCGGCTTTACCGTCCGCGCCTGGATGGTCCGCGACGGCCGGCTCCACATGGAGTCACAGACGGTCGATGTGCCCTGGACCAATAAGAAGCTCTCGATTGCCTGGGAGCGATTCACGCGTCGGCTGGAGCCCGGCGTGAAGGAGGTCTGGCGGGCCAAGATTGCAGGCGCTGCCGATCCGATCGCGGGGCCGGCGGCACCGGCGGTCGCCGAGATGGTGGCCACGCTCTACGACCAGTCACTCGACGCACTCGCTTCGCACCAGTGGCCCACCGACGGCCTGATGGGCCTCTTCCGGCGGGAATCAAGCTGGCTCAACCTCGCCTTCACGAACTCCGGCGAAACCTTCAACCAGATCCTCGGCAGCTTCGCGACCAGCTTCGTGGAAGTGCCGGAGCTGTCTTACCGTGTGCTTCGCGATCCATTCGGTTCACCGCTCCGTGGTGGCTGGCGTGGCGGTGTCGGTGGAGGCTTCGGCGGCGGCCGTCGCATGGCGGAGATGTCGCTTCGCGACGCTGCCGCGATGCCGATGGCCATGGCCGCAGCACCCGCCAGCCAGGCGGCTGGGGAAATGGATGGCCTCGCCATGCGGAAGGCCGCGGGTGACAACCGCAGCGAGTCCCAGCAGGACAAACAGTCGGCTGACCCCGCCGAGCCGGCTGGCCAGGCGGCGACCGCTGCCGCACCGCCCCCGCGGAAAAACCTGGTTGAGACGGCGTTCTTCCTGCCGACGCTCACGTCCGACAAGGAAGGCATCCTCACGATCGAGTTCACGCTGCCCGACACGCTCACCACCTGGCAGTTCAAGGGGCTCGCCCACGACGCGAGCCTCCGCAGCGGCACGATCGTCGATCAATGCGTGGCTGCAAAATCCCTGATGGTGGAGCCTGTCGTGCCGCGGTTTCTCCGCGAGGGCGACGTCGTGCAGATTCCGGTGAAGGTGAGCAACACCTCGACGGGCCGTCTCGCTGGCAGCGTGAACTTCTCGCTCACAGACGCCCGGACGAACGACTCCCGGGGCGGTCTCGTGGACGGCCCGCGGGAACTGCCCTTCGATCTGGCCGCCGGCGAATCGAAGCCCGTCGTCTTCACCGTGAAGGTGGCCGACGGCACCGACACACTCCGTTATCTCGCCACCGGCTCGGCCGGCAAGGCGGCTGACGGCGAAGAGGCGATGCTGATCGTGCTGCCGCGGCGGGTGCTCGTCAGCGAGAGCGTGCCCGTGACGCTCCGGGGCCCGGGCGAACGGAAGGTGTCGCTCGATCGGCTCGTGAAGAGTGCCGGCACCGACATCCGCAGCCAGTCACTCGTTGTGCAGGCAGCCTCGAACCCGGCCTGGTATGCCGTGCTCGCGCTGCCTTCGATCATGGAGCAGGCCGACGAGAGCACCGAGACGCTCTTCACGCGGCTCTATGCCAACAGCCTCGCCCGGCACATCGCCACCAGCGACCCGCGGATTGGCAAGGTCTTCGAGCAGTGGAAGGGGACCGCTGCCGCAGGAAAAGCCGACGCTCTGGAAAGCCCGCTCGAAAAGAACACCGATCTCGTGAAGACGCTGCTGGCCGAGACACCCTGGGTCCGCGATGCGGTCGATGAGAAGGAGGCCCGGGCCCGCATCGCGCTGCTCTTCGATGCGACGCGAGCCGACAACGAAACGCAGGCCGCGCTCAACCGCCTGCAGTCGCTGCGGAATGGCGACGGCGGCTGGCCCTGGTTTCCGGGCGGGCAGACCTGCGACTCTGTCACGCTCGGCATCTTGGCCGGCTTTGGCCGGCTCCGCACGGCGGGCGTGAAGGCCCAGATGCCCGGCGGCAACGACCTCGTGCAGCCGGCGGTCCAGACGATTCCCTGGCTCGACGGCCGACTCATCGAGGAAAAGAAGCGGGCCGAAAAGCTCTGGGCCGGCAAGCTCGACGACATCGTGCTGACGCCGATCGGCGTCTCCGCACTTTACGCGCGGAGCTTCTTCACGGCCGACTCACCGCCGCAAGGAGAGGCAGCCGAGGCGATCCGCTGGGCCTTCGACGTCGGTCGGAAATGCTGGCCGAAGCTCGACGCCCGGCTCACGCAGGGGCAACTCGCCATCGCACTGGCCCGGTCGGGCGACAAGCCGACGGCCCTCTCGATCATCGACAGCCTCCGGCAGCGGGCGGTCGATGCCGACGTGAAGCCCGGCATGGAAAAGGAATCCTGGCAGGGCATGTGGTGGCGGGACCCGCATCCGGGCTGGTGGAGCTGGACGTATGCCCCGATCGCCACGCAGACGATCATGATCGAGGCTTTTGACGAGGTGGCTGGCGACCGGGATGCGGTCGAGGCGCTCAAGGTCTGGCTCCTCTCGCAGAAGCGGACGAGCCAGTGGCAAGGCAGCCGCGCGACTGCGGATGCGGTGAGCGCGCTCCTCGGCCGCGGCGACGACCTGCTCGCATCACAGGACCTGGTAACGGTCACCGTGGGCGGCGAACGCGTGCAGCCCGGCAAGGCTTTTGGTGCCGGGCCTGGCCCAGAGGCTGGCACCGGGTTCTTCGAGGAACGGTTCACGCGGCGGGAGATCGAGCCTGCGATGGGCGAGATCGTCGTTGCCAAGCAGGACAAGGGCTTGGCCTTCGGGGGCATTCACTGGCAGTATCTCGATGATATCGCGAGCGTGCCGGCGGCAGGCCGCGAGGAGTTGTCGATCGAGAAGCAGCTGTTCATCAAGAAGTTCACGAAGGCGGGGCCGGAACTGGTACCGGCGGCGAAGGACGGCGTGACCGCGGTCGAATTGGGTGATGAGCTGGTCGTGCGACTGGTGGTGAAGAGCGACCGCGACTACGAGTTTCTGGAGCTGCGAGACCATCGGCCAAGCCTCACCGAGCCGGTGGACGTGCTCTCCGGCTGGCGGTGGGGGGACGGCGCTGGCTGGTATGTGGCTGTCCGCGACGCCTCGACGCAGCTCTTCTTCGAGCGGCTGCCGCGGGGCACGCATGTGTTTGAGTATTCACTCCGGGCGGCCCACCGGGGCACGGCGTCGAGCGGCTTCGCGACGATCCAGAGCCGCTACGCCCCCGAGTTCTCCGCCCATTCGGCGAGCATCCCGGTGGATGTGAAGTAGTCCCCCCGTGGCGGCAAGTTTTTAACTTGTCCAATGGACAAGATGAAATCTTGTCCCCACGACACGCCACACGCTCGCCCCCGAGTGGCCGTGGTATTCTCATGCTCATGCCTTCCCCCGCACCCGCCACTGTGGCCACCGTCACGCTGCGGGCGACCCAAGCAGCCCTGTTCGTCGCAGCCATCACCTGCGTGGCCTTCCTCAATTCGTTCTGGGGCAAGTTCGTCCTCGATGACGTCTCGGAAATCGAGCGAAACCCCGCGATGCAGCGGCTGCTTCCGCCCTGGGAGGCCATGTTCGTAGGGAACAGGCTGCCGGCACGTCCGCTCCCCTACCTGACGTTCGCCATCGACAAGAGCCTGTGGGGCAATCGGCCCTTCGGCTACCACATCACGAACCTGCTGGTCCATGTGATCGCCGCCCTGGCGGTCTTTGAGCTCACGCGGGTCACGCTCCTTTCCCCGCGGCTCAAGTCGCGGTGGGGCGACCGCGCCGTGCCGCTGGCGATGATGATCGCGATGGTATGGGCGGTGCATCCGCTGCAGACCCAGGCTGTGACCTACGTCTACCAACGAATCGAGTCGATGGCAGGAATGTTTTGCCTGGTATCGCTGGCGGCCTACGCCCGGGCGGCGGCTACAGGCTGGCCGACCGGACTGTTAGCCGGCAGCGTGGCAGCGGCCGCCGCCGCGATGGCCTCCAAGGAAAACGCCGTCGTCCTGCCCTTCCTGATCCTGGCCTACGACTGGTTCTTCGTGGCGGAGGGTCTGGAGGATTGGCTGCAGGGCCTCTGGCGTCGCCGCCGGTATTTCGCGCTGCTCGCATCGACCTGGCTGATCCTTGCAGGCCAGCTCCTCTTTCTGAGCGCCAAGTACCAGGAGTTTCAGGAGCAGCAGCATTCCCCGCTCCACTACGCGCTCACGCAGGCGGGCGTGATCCTGCGATACCTGCGGCTGGCCGTCTGGCCGGTCGGTCAGCAATTCGACTACGCCAACTGGCCCGTGGCCACGTCGGTGCGGCAGGTGTTGCCGGCCCTGGCGGCCATCCTCGCGGCCCTGGTCGCCACGGCCGTGGGCACGATCCGTCGGCAGCCGTGGGCCTGGCTGGGCGTGCTGTTCTTCTTCGCACTGGCACCAACGTCGAGCATCATGCCGATCGAGGCGGTGGCCAACGAACACCGCATGTACGTTGCCCTGGCGGCGGTCGTGACGGCGGCCGTGCTGGTTGTGGTCGCGTGTGCTGAGTGGATCGCCACGCGACGGCCCGGATGGCTCCCGCAAGATGTGCGGCTGCCGTCGGCGGCGGCCGCCGTGGTGATCATGCTGCTGGTGCTCACGACGCAGTTTCGCAACCAGCTCTACTCGAAGGTCGGCGGCATCTGGCTCGACGTGCTTGCCAAGGCACCCGACAACTACCGGGCCAACTGGATGCTCGCCAGCATCTTCGACTGTGCCGGCGAGACGGAGATCGGCATCCAGTTCGCCGAGCGGTCGGTTGAACACCGGCCGACATCGCACGTCTTCAGCGATCTGGCCGGATTCCACAGCATGAAGGGGGACTACGCCGGAGCCGAGCGGATCTGCCGTCGCGCCCTGGAGCTGCAGCGGCAATCCCTCGGCCCCGAAGACAAGCACGTGCTCTGGATGACCGCCGATCTGGCCTTGGCCCTCAGCCGCCAGGGGAAGTTCGCCGAGGCGGAGACGGTGTGCGCGGCGTCGATCGACGCCATGCGGCGGGTGCTCGGCAACGACGACCCCGCCACGATCGCCGTAGGCCGCATTCTCGCGGAAGCCGTCAGCAGTCGTGGCGATCAGGCCGGCGCGGCGGCGGGGCCGAACACGGTTCCCGCCCAGCGGCCCTGACCGCCACCTGCCGCGGAACCCGCGCGGCGTGGTTCCCCGGTGGAGGTGGTATTCTCTCCCTATGAAAGCCAACATGACCGCCGACGAGCAGATCGCCCCATCCCTCAGCAACGAACTGGCCCGGGAACGCAACCGGGAGGCCGCCGACCGCACGCTCCTGGCCTGGATCCGCACGAGCCTGGCGATGATCAGCCTGGGCTTCGGTATCGAGCGGCTGGGGCAGGCGGCCCTCTCCTTCGA
Organism: Planctomycetaceae bacterium; assembly: GCA_947459185.1. Lineage (GTDB taxonomy): Bacteria > Planctomycetota > Planctomycetia > Pirellulales > UBA1268 > CAMCQY01. Next base: position 27,353 of record CANHCU010000025.1, read on the forward strand.
TGGCCGGATGGCAGGATTCTCGCCGCTCAAGACACAACTCTTCGGCGGCGCGTTGATCGTGCTGGGAATGGCGGCGACGATTGCGGGTATGCGAGAGCACAAGCTGATGCTCGCCGCCATCGCCCGCGAAGACTACCGGTATGGCGACCGGCCGCCGATCGCCCGGTTCATGGGCTGGGCGCTGGTCCTAGTGGGAGCGGCGGCGCTGGCGGTGATTCTCGGAATGTGACTTTGGGATGTGACGGCATGGCCCCGCGGAAACCCGAGATGCCCGTCTGGGTCGCAGCGGCGGCCATCGTCGCGCTCACCTGCGTCGCCTACCTGAACTCGTTCACCGGCGATTTCGTCTTCGATGACATCCCGGAGATCGCGTCCAATCCTGCACTCGACCGGCTGTGGCCGCCGTGGGGGCCGATGTTCGGCGGCGAGAACCCGGCCCGGCCGCTACCCTATTTCTCGTTCGCAGTCGATCGGGCGATCTGGGGAAACGCGAAGTTCGGCTACCACCTCACGAATCTGGTGGTGCATGTCATCGCGGCGCTGGCGCTCTTCGACCTGACGAGGCGCACGCTTCTTTCCCCCAGGCTCCGCGACTGCTGGGGCAGCCGGGCGGTCGCGCTCGCGCTCGTGATCGCCGGACTCTGGGCCGTGCACCCTCTCCAGACGCAGGCGGTCACCTACGTCTACCAGCGGATCGAGTCGATGGCCGGGATGTTCTGTCTAGTCTCGCTGGCGGCCTTCGCCCGGGCAATGGCCGCCGGCTGGTCGCAGAAGTCGCTCGTGGCCAGCGTGGCGGCCTGCGCCGCCGCCATGGCCTGCAAGGAGAACGCCGTCGTCCTGCCGGTCCTGCTTGTGCTCTACGACTGGTTCTTCACACCGGCCGATACGCCGGCGGACTGGCGGGCAGATGTCCGCCACCGCAGCGGCTTCCACACGGCCTGTTTCCTGACCTGGATCATTCTGGCGGCGGTCATTCTTTCACAGGCCCGCGAATACCAGGAGTTCGGCGCGTCGAAGCGGTCGCCACTCACCTACGCCCTGACACAGCCAGGCGTGATCCTCCACTACCTGCGGCTGGCGATCCTGCCGTTGGGGCAATGTTTTGACCATAGCGGCTGGCCCGCCGTCGAGCAGTTCGAGGCCGGCCAACTGCCGGCGTACGTGGCGATCGCCGCGGTCGCGGGACTCTCCCTGTTCGGCACGGTGCGGCGGCAGCCCTGGGCCTGGCTCGGCATGTTCTTTCTGGGCACGCTCGCGCCGACCTCGAGCGTGATGCCTGTCGAGGCCTTTGCCAACGAGCACCGCATGTACCTGCCGCTCGCAGCGGTGCTGGCGGCGGTCGTGCTCGGTGTCGCCGGACTGGGCCCCCGGATGCTTCGCGGGGTTGCGAGCAATGAGGCGCCGCTCGGCCGTGCCGGCATGGTCACGGCAGCCATCGTCGCCCTCGCGCTCGTCGGGCTGACGCACGCCCGCAACCACGTCTATCGCTCGGGTACCGCCATCTGGGTCGACGTGCTCGACCACGATCCGTACAACTACCGGGCGCTGTGGCAGTTGGCGGTCAAGCTGGACTGGCTCGGCAACGAGCAGGATGCCTTCACGACGGCCGACCGGGCGCTCGCCGGCAAACCGACCTGCGAAGTCTACGCCGACCTCGCCCGTGCCAAGCTTTCCGCCGGCGACTATCCGGCGGCGGAACGTCGTTTCCGCCGGGGGCTCGAGCGGCAACGGGCTGCCCTGCCGGCCGACGACCACGCCGTCCTCTCCGCCACCAACGACCTCGCCACCGCGTTGCATCTCGCCGGCAGGGTGAAGGAGGCCGCAGACCTGAGCGATACCGCAATCGCCGCCATGCGGCGGGTGCTCGGTAGCGACGACACTATCACGCTCCGGGCGGAGCAGTTCATCGCCGAGGGCCTCGCCAACCGCGGCGACCTGACGGCAGCGGAAGAACTCGCCCGTACATCGCTGCAGCACGCCCGCGGGGCGAGACACGCCGGCGACCCGATCGTCGTCGCCGGGGCGATCAGCCTGGCGCGGGTGCTCGGCGCGGCCGGCAAGGCTGCCGAGGGCGAGCAACTCGTGACACGGTCGCTCGACGGCCTCGCCGGACTGGGACCGCGGCGGAAAAGCGAACGGCTCGTGCTCGAAGATTTGCGGGCCGAGTTGCTGGAACAGGAAGGCAGGCTCGACGAGGCGGTCGACGTGCGGCGTCGGCTCGCCGCCACCTACGAACGGTTGCAAGGCCGGAACAGCCCTCTGGCCGCGTCGGCGGTCGACAAACACACGTTGGCCTTGGCGGCCCAGGCCACTGCCCGGGGCGACCACGCGCAGGCAGTGGAAATCTATGCGAGAATGGTGGAGAAGTATCGGGCGGGCCTGGGAGCCGATCATCCCGACACCCGCGGCATGGCAGCGAAGCGGCAGGAAGCCGCGGAGCAAGCCCGACGCGGAGCCGACGCATCGGCGCCGCCTTGACGCCAGGGCCCGCTCGCCCCAACTCGAAACTGGAAAATGATGCTCTCGCCCCGTCAGGCCGCTGTCTGCATTGCTGCCCTCACCGGCCTGGCCTATCTCAACTCGTTTGGCGGTGAGTTCGTCTTCGACGACGTCCCGGAGATCGCGTTCAACCCAGCGCTCGACCAGCTCCTCCCGCCGTGGGAGGCGATGTTCCACGGCCAGAAGGCCCCGGCCCGGCCGCTGCCCTATCTCTCGTTCGCGGTCGACCGGGCGGTCTGGGGACCGTCGCCCTTCGGCTATCACGTCACGAACCTGGCAGTGCATGTCATCGCGGCGCTCGCCCTTTTCGACCTGACGCGGCTCACGCTCCTCTCGCCCCGGCTCCACGGCCGCTGGGGAAGCCGGGCCGTCTCACTCTCGCTTGTCATCGCCGGGCTGTGGGCCGTCCACCCGCTCCAGACCCAGGCGGTTACCTATGTCTACCAGCGGATCGAGTCGATGGCCGGGATGTTCTGCCTGCTCTCGCTCGCGGCATTCGCCCGCTCGCTGGCCGCCAACTGGTCGCGAAAGTGGCTCGTGGCGAGCGTGGCGGCCTGCGCCGCCGCCATGGCCTGCAAGGAAAATGCCGTCGTGCTGCCGGTGCTGATCCTCTGCTACGACTGGCTCTTTGCGCCCGCCGCCGCGACAGCAGGAGGGCTTCGAGCCACGCTCGCCATCTGGCGGGCCCGCGCATGGAGCCAGCGTCGCTTCTATCTCGCCCTGGCGCTCACCTGGCTTGTCCTCGCCGGCGTGCTTGTGTCGCAGGTGGGCGAATACCAGGAGTTCTCAGCGGGAAAGCGGTCGCCGCTCACCTATGCCCTGACCCAGCCGGGGGTGATCATGCACTACCTGCGGCTGGCGGTGCTGCCGGTGGGCCAGTGCCTCGACTCCAGCGGCTGGCCCGCCGTCGAGCGGTTTGAGGCCGGCCAGTTGCCGGCCTATGTGGCCATTCTCACGCTCGTCGCCCTTTCCATTTTTGGCATGGTTCGGCGGCAGCCGTGGGCCTGGCTCGGTGTGTTTTTTCTGGGCACGCTCGCACCGACATCGAGCGTGATGCCGGTGGAGGCCTTCGTCAACGAGCACCGCATGTACCTGCCATTGGCCGCGGTGCTGGCGGCGGTCGTGCTCGGTGTCGCCGAACTGGGCCCCCGCCTTGTTCGTGGGACGACGACAGGGGCGGCATCGGTCGGTCGCACCGGCCTGATCGCTGCCGCCATCGTGGCGGCCGGCCTCATCCTGCTCACGCATACGCGAACCCAGCTCTATTGGTCCAAGGCGGCGATCTGGAACGACGTGCTCGACCACGATCCAGGCAACTACCGGGCGCTCTGGCAGTTTGCCACGATGCTGGAACGCAGCGGCGACGAAGCCAGAGCCTTCGAATGCGCCGACCGGGCCCTCGACCGCAAGCCTTCCTGCGATGTCTACGGCACGCTTGCCGGCATCCGGCTGGCGGCCGGCGACCACGAAGGGGCGGAGCGGCGGTGCCGCCGGGGGCTCGAGCGGCAGCGGGCGGCCCTACCGTCCGACGATCGTGCCGTCCTCTGCACGACCGGGGATCTCGCCACGGCCCTCTGGCTCCAGGGCAAGGGGGATGAGGCCGAGCAGCTCTGCGCCGCCTCGATCGCCGACATGCGGCGGGTGCTCGGCGAGGATCATGCCGTCACGCTGCGGGCCGAGCAGTTTCTTGCAGAGGGCCTTGCGAAGCGGGGCGAGCATGCCGCCGCGGAAGCACTCGCCCGGCAGGCCCTCGCCAGGGCCCGCGAGGCGGAGGGCCCCGGCGGTCCGATCGCCGTCAACGCCGCGATCACGCTGGCGCGGGTGCTCGGCGCCGCGGGTAAGACCACGGAGGCCGAACGGCTCATGCGGCAGACGCTCGACGAGGTGATTCGACAGGGCTCGCGACAGCAGAATGACCGACTCATGATCGAGGCGACATGGGCCGAGTTTCTGGAGAAGAGCGGGCGGATCGACGAGGCGGTTGCCGTCCGGCGCCGCGTGGTCGACACAACCGAACGACTGCATGGTCGCGACAGCGTGCTGACGGCTTCGGCCCTCAACAAGCACGCGCTCGCCGTGGCGGCCCAGGCCTCCGCCCGAGGCGACCACGCCAGAGCGGCAGACATCTACAGCCGCGTGCACGCGGTCTATAGAGAGGGCCTGGGACCTGACCATGCCGACACGCTCGCCGTCGCGGGGAAGCTGCAGGCTGCTCTTGAAGTGGGCAGACAGGCTGCCACCACACCAGCCCCGTGATGCCACGACGCCATGCCACGACGCCATGCCACGACGCCATGCCACGAGGACCACAAAAAGAAAAACCGCGGCCGGGATTGCTCCCGGCCGCGGCGTTTTCGCTTCTGCTTGGGTGAGTTTCGCGACTGACGAGAGCGTCAGCAGTTCAACTCAGGCCACGATGGCATGAATCCAGGCTCACGGAAGCTCCGCGACAGCCTCGCCGTTGTTGCGAGTGTAGACGGCGGCCAGTACCGAGCCGTCGACGTCCTGACTGATCGCCGACGTGTGGCCGTCGCCGTAGCCATGGAGCATCAGGCCGCCCGTGTGGAAGCTGCCCAGGCCCTGCGTGTCAGCAGCGCCGTAGAAGTTTCCGCGGGTGTTGGTGCTGCCAGTAACGAACCGCCCGGCGATCTTCGTGATCGTCGGCTGGGCGCCCTGAACAACCGTAACCGTGGACGCCGCCGGCGTGATCCATGATGTCTGACCACGCGCCCAGGCGAACTGACCGTCAGAGCCGCAGACCTCGCCGATCATGACCGTCTTCGAAAGGCCATCGCCCACCTGTCGGGTGTCGATGCCGCCATACGAAGTATTCGCCCGAAGCGTGGTCTCGTTCGACCAGATGTGCTTCGTGAGCATGCCACCACCCGTGTTATCGGTGCTGTAGGGCTCACCAGCGGCAAGCCAACCGACAGCCGCACAGCCCTTGTAGTTGGTCAACCCCTGTTCGCCAGACGTGTTGGTGGAAACGGGATTGGTCAACGTCGAGCTCGGGCAGATCAACTGTGGCAGCGCCGTGTTGCCAGCGCCACCGGTTGCGGCGGTTGCTGCAGAGTAGTCGGTCGCGAACCGACCCGTGGCCGTCGACAGGTTGTTGTAGAGATTCACTTCCTCGACGAACGGCAGGATGTGAACGATCCAGCTCCAACCAGCAACGGTGTGAACGGAACGGTCATTCGCAGCCGGCAGACGCTTCCGGGTGCTCTCGTAATTCAAGCAGGCGAGGCCCAACTGCTTGGTGTTGTTGGTGCAAGCACTGCGACGAGCAGCTTCACGTGCCTGCTGGACGGCCGGCAACAGCAGGCCAACCAGCGTGCCGATGATCGCGATGACCACCAGCAGTTCGACGAGGGTGAAACCCCCGCGAGTCTTGGAAATTGTCATGAGAATCCTCCACCCAAAAAGGGCATGAAAAGAAAAGAAACGATGAAAAACCCGATTGTCACGAATCAACCGACAGAAACCGCAGGAAATCTTCGAAAACCCTTGTTCTCAATCCAACATGACACCGTCAACCGTTAGCCACCCTTTCCGCATGACACACGGCGCCGACAAAGCCCTGACTTTCTTCGCCGGCTGACGAATTGAGGGGTTTTCGAACCCTCCCCACGAATCTTTGGATTATTAATGATGAGATACGCCGCCGTCAATGGGCTGGTTCACGGCGATGCAGAAAAATTTCGGCATTGTAAGAAAGGCCGCCGTACACTCTCGGCCGAAGCCCGCATAGACACTTCATTTTAGCGGCTTTCCAGTCCTTTTTGGCAGGGCTTTTTCGTGGTTGGCACCACCCAACCCGGTTTTCCACGGTACGTTCTCCATCCATGGTTTGGCTCCACGTCTACGATCCGCTCTCCTGGCAGCTGCTCTCGACACTCGTGGCGACGCTCCCGCTGGTGGCCCTGCTCGGGCTGTTGGCGGTGGCCGGATGGTCAGCCCACGCGGCCGCCGGGGCGGGCCTGGCCACTGCCCTGGCAATAGCCGTGGGGATCGTGGGCATGCCAGCCGACGCGGCCCTGGCCGCCGCCCTCTACGGCGCCGGCTTCGGGCTTTTTCCCATCGGATGGATCATCGTGACGGCGATGTTTCTCTACCAACTCACGCTCGAGGCCGGGGCCCTCGAAATCATGAAGCGGTCTGTGACCCGGCTCTCCGCCGACCATCGCATGCAGGCCCTCCTCATCGCCTTTTCATTTGGTGCTTTTCTCGAAGGGGCCGCCGGCTTCGGGGCCCCCGTCGCCATCTCGGCAGCGCTCCTTACCGGCGCAGGGTTTCCCGCCCTTGAGGCAGCTTGCCTCGCCCTCATCGCCAACACGGCGCCGGTCGCCTTCGGCGCCCTCGGCACGCCGATCATCACGCTGGCGAAGGTGACCGGACTCGACGAGTTCGCCATTTCCCAAATGGCCGGCCGTCAACTCCCCTTCTTCTCGCTCATCGTGCCGGCCTGGATGGTAGCCACGATGGCCGGCTGGCGGGGGCTGCTCGCCGTCTGGCCGGCGGTGCTCGTCTGTGGTGGATCCTTTGCCGCGGTGCAGTTTGCCATGGCGAATTACGTCGGGGCGGCGCTCGTCGATGTGGTGGCCGGGATCATCAGCCTCGTGATGCTCGCCGGGTTTCTCCGCTGGTGGCAGCCACGGGAATGCTGGCAGCATGGAACCGAACGTTTTTCATCCAAGCCCCAAGCGCCAGCAAGGGACATGCGGCCTCCTGCACCTGCCGTGCGAACCACGAACGAGACGTTCCTCGGTGCCAACGACTCGGCCCGCGCGATCGCCTGGGCCTGGGCACCGTGGGCATTTCTCTCGGTGGCCGTCTTCTGCTGGGGGTTGCCTGCGGTGAAAGCCTCGCTTGAGGGCCGACCGTGGCCGAATGCGAATCCCCCAGCTCGCGCCGGGGGCTTGTCTGGGGAGCCCGCAACCGCCATGCCCGCAAGAGTGCCAGCTCCGTCGGGCCTGCCCCTCCTCCCCAAGAGCCTCGTGGCCCCGGAACTCCCCGTGCCGAGGCTTGACGGCCGCGTCGCAAAAGTGCCGCCGGCCACCCGTGAGCCACTTGAAATCGAACGGGCGATCTACCGGTTCAACTGGCTCTCGGCAGCAGGCACAGGAATCCTCGCCGCCGCCCTGATTGCGGTGCCGTGGCTCGGCATCTCCTGGCGGCGGGCGGCTGTGATCTGGTGGGAAAACCTGCGGCGGCTCTCGCTCTCGCTGCTGACGATCGCTTTGATGCTGGCGCTGGCGTTCGTGACCCGCTATTCCGGTACCGACGTCACGCTCGGTCTGGCCCTCACCCGGTCGGGCTGGCTCTATCCCGTCTTCTCGGCGCTGCTGGGCTGGCTGGGCGTCGCCCTCACCGGCTCCGATACGTCGAGCAACGCGATGTTCGGCAGCCTGCAACGCGTAACGGCCGAGCAGCTTGGCTTGAACCCGCTGCTCATCTGCACCGCCAACAGCACCGGCGGCGTGATGGGCAAGATGATCGACGCCCAGAGCATCGTCGTCTCGGCCACGGCGACGGGCGTGCACCGCCAGGAGGGCGCGATCCTGCGGCGGGTCTTTCCGCACAGCCTAACGCTCGCGATCCTCATGGGCCTGCTCGTTTGGCTGCAGTCGGGCCCGCTGGCCTGGATGGTGCCGCCGTGAGGGCAGGCGATCCTGTTGCTTCCGGTGCGGGCTGGCATGGAACGAAACACGAACCGAGACGCCTGCCGCCCGGGCTGCTTGAACGACGGCACGCGATGGTGTACATTCGTATCACACGCCTGCCCATTCACGAGCTCCATTCCGGGAGATCTACCGATGACCTATGAAACCATTCGTGAAAGACTCGACACGCGTCCGTTTCAACCCTTTCGCGTGGTGACATCGAGTGGTCAAGCCTACGAGGTGCGACACCCGGAGATGGCCTTTCCGACGCGAACGGAAATGGTAATCGCGTCGCCCGACCGGAACGGCATCCCCTCTCGCGCCCGGCTGGTGTCGAACCTGCACATCACGGCCCTTGAGCCGATCGAAGCTGCTCCGGCATCGTGATCGTGCCGTCGCGATCGGGCGCGAGGTCGAGCACGATCGCGGCCACCGCCCATGCGTCGGCTGCGGCGCAGGTTGTGGCCCGCACGGTAGCCGCGCGGCGGGGCCGCGATGCTGTCACCGGTCGGCCCGTGCGGGGATCGATCGGAGAACGGCCCGGACGGCAGGTCGATGTCGCGACCGCCTCACCGTCGGCGAGATCGATCTCCCGTGAGTGCCCCTGACCGGCATCAGCGGCCGTCAGCCGCACCCGCCACGTGCGGCTCTTCGACGGCTGCCCCCAGGCCCGCACCTCGCCGCCAAGTTCCACCAGATGGGCCTTCGATCCCAAGGACACGAGCCGCTCGCCGATACGGTCCACCGCATATCCTGGGCCGATACCGCCCAGATCGATCGCGATCCCGGGGACGCTCTTGCGAAGTGCCGGCGGTGACAGTCGTGAGACGACATGCCGCATCCCGGTCGGACGACCACTTCCCGCCGGGCCGACGGTGATATCGAAGGCACCCTCCGACTGCTCGTGGATCTCGCGGGCCGTTTCCACGAGCGTCACAAGATCCTTCGACACCGCTACCCATTCCCCCACAGCCGCCCGATTGAACCGGCTGGCGTCGGAATCATTCCGCCACGTGCTCGCCGCCCGGTCGATCCGCGCGAGCACCGCCTCCACGTCACGATGCACCTCGCCGCGGGTCATGCCGGGAATGTCGGCGGCGAGCGCGACCCGGTAGGTCGTCCCCATCGCCGGGCCAGCAAGCGTGGACAACTCCGCGGCCGCAAGCGAGCACGTCAGCAGCAGCCAGAGTCCGACCACGCACCGGCTCATACCGGCCACCAGTGCACGGCCGCGGCAATGGCGAGGCAGCCGAGCAGCACGCCGTCCCGCCACGAAAAGCGGTCGGACCGGCGGTGCAGCCGCAGATGATCGAGCAAGGCACCGGTCGGGCAGCCATGCCGGCAGTAGGCCATCGGCACGAAGCTGCTCGCGACGAGACTCACCGCGAAGAGGACGATCGCCGCGATCCCCGCTACGGCCGGCAGGTAGGCATCGAAGGGCTCGAGGTCGACGAGACTCAGCGGCCAGTGGAGGACCGCCGCGAGAATCGCCACCGCGAGGAGCGCCCACGGCAGCACGACGAGCACCGGCTTCAGCCACTCAGGGAAGCTTCGCTTCGGCTTCACGAACCGCACGAGCAACTGCTGCGCGGCCCCATGCGCACACAGATGCGAACAGTAGACGTTCCGCCGCGTCGTGATCGGCAGTACGAGGGCGGCCAGCGTGAGCGCCATGAGCACGACCGCCCCGCGGGCCACGCCCGCCTGAGCCCAGCCCCACACTTGCGCCTGCGACAGCAGGGCGCCGGCGCCGAAGCCGAGGTAGGCGAGCACCACCATCGGCAGGGCGAGCCTGCCGAACCAGGTGCCGCGAAGCCTCGTGAATGCGGTGACGATGCCCGCCGCGATCACGCCGAGAGCGCCCCACTGGGGGCCATCGATGCTCTGCACGAGGGTGGCCCACGACGACAACGGCTGTCGTCCCCGCTGCTCGGCATGCTGCCGCGCGGCACGAACGATCCCCTCCGCCACGGCCTGGCTCGTCATCGTGGCGCCGCTGACCCCCTCGACGCCCGTCGTGACAGGATCGATGCCGGCCAGCGACTCAATCGGCATGCCCCGGTAGATGCCGCGAAAGGCGGCGTCGTCGCGGACGTAGCCCACGTAGGGCTCGTTGTCGTAGCTGGCGAGCACCGCCACACCGCAGACTTTTCCTGCGGCATCGAAGCCGACAACCGCATCGGTCGGGCCCTGATAGCCGATCACGCGGTCAGCCGCCGGGCTCGTCCGCAGCGCCCAGCCGAGCGGAATGTCGGACGCGGCGAGGACACGGATCACCGCCGGATCGCCAGGATCGGGCTCGATCCGCACGGCCGCTGGAAAGATCACTTG
>CANHCU010000026.1 GCA_947459185.1 Planctomycetaceae bacterium
CAGGATGCGAAGCGCAGCACCAGCAAACTGCGTTTGCCAAGAAAAAACAGCAGGACGCTGTGTTTTTCGTGAAGACAGCTCCTCGAGCTTCCGCCGATCCCGGCTCCCCCGTGGCTACTTCGCAGGATGCGAAGCGCAGCACCAGCAAACTGCGTTTGCCAAGAAAAAACAGCAGGACGCTGTGTTTTTCGTGAAGACAGCTTCTCGAGCTTCCGCCGATCCCGGCTTCCCCGTGGCTGCAAGTTTTCAACTTGTCCGTTCATCGGCTTCGCCGTAACCAGGAAAGTGGCCGTTTGGACTGGTACTCTGCGGCTGATAACGGACTAGAATGATTGGGGCAATGAAGCATCGAGTTCATTCGAGGAGCCGAAACCCATGATGGCACGCGTGGTCCGGTTGTTTCTGGCAGGAGCGATCATGATGATGAGCAGCGGATTGGCGGCTGGGGCCGAGGGAGAACTGGCGAAGGCGACGTTCGCCGGCGGCTGCTTCTGGTGCACGGAGGCGGTCTATGCCCAGATCAAGGGCGTGCAGTCGGTGACGAGCGGCTACATCGCCGGGAAGAATCCGAATCCTACCTACCAGCAGGTCTGCACCGGCCAGACGGGCCACGCCGAGGCGGTGGAGATCGAATACGACCCGCAGCAGGTGCCCTATGAAAAACTGCTCGAGGTGTTTTTCATGACGCACGATCCGACCACGAAGAACCGGCAGGGGGCCGACGTCGGCACGCAATACCGCTCGGGCGTCTTCTACCACGACGACGAGCAGAAAAAGACCGCCGAAGAGGTGATCGCGAAGCTCGATGCAGCGAAGGTGTTTCCCGGCAGGATCGTCACCGAGGTCACGCCGGCGAGCACGTTCTATGCTGCGGAGAAGTATCACCAGGACTACTTCGCCAACAATCCGTTCCAGCCCTACTGCCAGGCGGTCGTGTCGCCGAAGGTGGAGAAGGTCCGCAAGGTCTTCAAGGACATATTGAAGTAGCGGCGTATTCCCTCGCACGCGCGTCGGGCTTGCATGGGAGAGGGGCGTGCCCATGGCTTTATTATTGAAGCCCGCTCCTCATCCAAGCCCGCAGCGCCAGCAAGGGCATACTGCTCGCAAAGTTGCCAGAGGCGTCGGCGCTTGGGGCGATCACGCGTCTGCGTAGCGGACGACCAGCTCCGCGGCCTCGACCGGCGTGCCGGGGCTGACGAGCACCTCGGCCACCTTGCCGTCCCGCTCCGCGTAGACCGTCGTCTCCATCTTCATCGCTTCGAGGCTCAAGAGCTTCTGCCCCTTCGTCACCGTGTCGCCCGGCCGCACCGCCACCGTCACGATCAGGCCCGGCATCGGCGACCCCACTTCGCGGGCGTCGCCCACCGTCGCCTTCGGCCGCCGCTGGACTTTCGCCTCGAGGCTCTTGTCGGCGATCGACACGGCCCGCGGCTGGCCGTTCAATTCGAAGAACACCGTCCGCGTGCCGTCGGCATGCGGCTCGCCCACCGTCAGCAGGCGGACCACCAGCGTCTTGCCCGGTTCGATGTCGATCGGCAGTTCCTCGCCCGGCTTCGGGCCCTCGAGGAACGCGGGCGTGGGCAGCACGCTCACGTTCCCATACTTATTGGCGTGCTGCACGTAGTCTTGGAACACCCTCGGATAGAGCAGCCAGGAGAGCACCTCCCGCGGTGACGCCGTCCGACCGACGAGTTCAGACACCTTTTTTTCGGCCGCCTTGAAGTCGGCCGGCGGCATCGAGGCGCCGGGGCGCCCCGTGACGATCTCGCCTTGGCGGACGATCCGCTTCACCACCGCCGGCGGAAAGCCACCCGGCGGCTGGCCCATTCGGCCAGCCAGCAGGTCGACCACCGATTCTGGAAACGCCATGTCGCGGGAGTCGGAGAGCAGTTCAGACGCCTGCATGCCGTTGGTCACGAGCAAGAGCGCGAGGTCACCCACCGCCTTGCTCGTGGGCGTCACCTTCACGATGTCGCCGAGCAGTTGGTTGACGTCTGCATACGCCCGGCAGACCTCCTCCCAGCGGTCACCCAGCCCGAGCGCCTTCGCCTGCTCGAGCAGGTTCGTGAACTGGCCACCGGGCATCTCGTGGAGATAGAGGTCGGCGTCGGGTGCCTTCATGTCGCACTCAAACGCCGTGTAGTGATCGCGGACCGCGGCCCAGTAGTGGGAGAGATGCCGCAGCGGCTCCGGATCGAGGCCGGTGTCGAGCGGTGTGTTGCGGGCAGCCTCCACGATCGCGTTCAGATTGGGCTGACTCGTCAGACCCGCGAAGCTCGCCATCGCCGCATCGACCACGCTCGCCCCCGCCTGCGCCGCCTCGAGGGCGCTGGCCAGCGAGGCGGCCGAGGTGTCGTGGGTGTGGAAGTGGATCGGGATGCCGATTTCGTCACGGAGGGCCTTCACGAGCCGGCCCGCCGCGAACGGCTTGCAGAGGCCCGCCATGTCTTTGATGGCGAGCATGTGGGCGCCGAGCCCTTCCAGTTCCTTGGCGAGCTTCACGTAGTAGTCGAGCGAATACTTCGTCCGCTTCGGATCGAGCACATCGCCGGTGTAGCAGATCGCCGCCTCGCAGATCGCGCCGCTCTCCAACACCGCGTCGATCGCGACCTTCATGTTCGGCACCCAGTTGAGCGGGTCGAACACGCGAAACACGTCGATGCCGCTGGCCGCCGATTCCTTCACGAACGCCTGCACGACGTTGTCGGGGTAATTCGTGTAGCCGACGGCATTGCTGGCGCGCAAAAGCATCTGGAAGAGGACGTTCGGCACCCGCTCGCGGAGTTGGATCAGCCGATCCCAGGGGCATTCCTTGAGGAACCGCATCGATGTGTCGAAGGTGGCGCCTCCCCACATCTCCAGCGAGAAGAGGCCCGGCGCCAGGTGGGCGTAGGCGTCTGCCACGGCAAGCATGTCGAATGACCGCATCCGCGTGGCCAGCAGCGACTGGTGGGCGTCGCGCATGGTCGTGTCGGTGATGAAAAGCCGATTCTGCTGCCGCACCCAGGCGGCAAACTTCTGGGGCCCGAGTTCCTTGAGCTTGGTCCGCGTGCCGGCCGCCGGGGTGGCCAGCCGATCAAACTCGGGCACCGGCGCCGGGCTGCGGCGGACCGCCACGGCTCTGCCCTTCACGAGCGGGTTGCCGTTGACGATCACGTCGGCCAGATACTCAAGCACCCTGGTGGCCCGGTCGCGACGGAGCGGGAAGTCGAAGAGCGCCGGCGTCTCGTCGATGAATCGCGTCGTGCAGCGGCCGGCGAGAAACTCGGGGTGCGTGACGAGGTTGATCAAAAACGGAATGTTGGTCTTCACGCCGCGGACGCGGAATTCCTGCAGACAGCGTTCGATGTGGCCGGCGGCCTCCTCGTGCGTGAGGCCTCGCGCCGTCACCTTGACGAGTAGCGAGTCGAAGTAGGGCGTGACGACCGCCCCGGAGAAGGCGGTGCCGGCGTCGAGCCGGATGCCCATGCCGCTGGCCGACCGGTAGGCCGTGATCCGGCCGTAGTCGGGGAGGAACCGATTCTCGGGATCCTCCGTGGTGACGCGGCACTGGATCGCTGCCCCCATCGACTTGATCTGCGACTGATCGCCGAGGCCGATCTGCGGATCGGAGAGCTTCCAGCCCTCGGCTACGCGGAGCTGGCGGCGGACGATGTCAACGCCGGTGATCTCCTCCGTGACGGTGTGCTCGACCTGAATCCGCGGATTGACCTCGATGAAATAAAACCGGTTGGCGTCGGTGTCGACGAGAAACTCCACCGTGCCGGCATTCTCATAGCGGGCAGTCCGCCCGATCGCGAGCGCCGCCTCGCAGATCCCCTCCCGCATGGCCGGGGTGAGGTTTGGGGCCGGCGCCATCTCTACCACCTTCTGGTGCCTGCGCTGGACCGAGCAGTCGCGTTCGAAGAGGTGGATGAGGTTGCCATGCATGTCGCCGAGCAGCTGCACCTCGATGTGCCTCGCCCGCTGGATGAACTTCTCGACGAATACGCTCGCGCTGCCGAAGGCTGTCTTGCTCTCCCGCTGCGCACTCTCCAGGGCCACCGCGAGTTCGTCCTCACCGTGGACGACCCGCATGCCACGGCCGCCGCCGCCGTGGGCCGCCTTGATGATCACTGGCCAGCCGAGTTCCTTGGCGATTTTGAGCGCATCCTGAAAGCCGACGACAGGCTTGGAGCTGCCCGCCAGGATCGGCACGCCCGCCTGCTTCGCCAGTTCGCGGGCGGCCGTCTTGTCGCCGAGGGTCTGGAGGAGCTCGACACGCGGCCCCACAAACACAATCCCCGCCTTCTGACAGGCCGCGGCAAACTCGGGGTTTTCGGAGAGGAAGCCGTAGCCGGGATGAATCGCATCGACGTCGTGTTCTTTGGCGATCGCCACGATCCCCTCGATGTCGAGGTAAGACCGAATCGGCTCGCCGGGTCGGCCGACGAGGTAGGACTCGTCAGCCTTGAAGCGGTGGAGGGCGAAGCGGTCTTCGTGGGCGTAGATCGCCACGGTCCGAATGCCCAGTTCGTGGGCGGAGCGAAACACGCGGATCGCGATCTCGCTGCGGTTGGCCACCAGCAACTTCTTGATGGGACGCATCGAAAAACTTTCTTCCAGAGCCCTGCAGAACGTAAAATCAGCCCTAAGCCTACCGTGCCTTGGAATCGGCAACAGGGCTACCAAAAGCCACCGCGGCGGCAGCGGGTTTCGGACGGCGCGGAGGTGCTGCAACCGGGGTCGGCCCGGACACCTCCGCTCGTTACGGCGGCTCCTCGGTGGCGCCAGTGGGAGTGGCAGGTCATTGGCTCGGAGGCGCCTGAGGCTCGCTTTGGTGTCCGGGCCGACCCCTCGGTGATGCGCGGAGACTGCCGCGTATTCCGCGGGGGCGTTCTGAACGAGGATCCAGTGAGGGGCTGCCCATGCCCCGAGAGCCGGCGTTGCTGACCAGCGCAGGCAGGATGCCGGAGCGCAGTCAGCATCGAGTGAGCGAAGGCCATGGATGGCCGTAGCGAACGTCCGGCGACGGGGCATGGGCAGCCCCGAACCGGCGTCACCGCTTTTCGTCGGCGTAGCTGGGGCGGATGTAGTCGGGCACGAGTGTCGCGGGGTCGTCGGCCTCGCCAGCCGCGGCGCGGAGCGTCGCGATCTGGCCGATCTCAGCGACTGCGGGCGTCCACACTGTTAGTGGTGCGACCACGAGATCGGGCCGGCTCGCGAGGGCGTCGGCCAGCAGGGCCAGGCCGGGGCCGGTCACGATGCTGCCAGGAGGCAGGTCCGTCAGCCAGATCTGGGCGGCAGCGAGTGCGCCCGGCTCGACGCTCCAGCCGGTCGGAGAGTGCGCGGTCGGCACAACACGAGCGGCAAACACTTCGCCCCGGCCGGCGTCGAAGGCGACGGTCACCGGCGCGTCGTGCCGCCCGAGGGCCGTCGCGGTGCCACGTGCGATCACCTCGCACGACGACACTCCCACGAGCCGGCTGCCGGTGGTCCAGCAGAGGGCCTTGGCCGTGGTCACCCCCACCCGGAGGCCGGTGAACGAGCCAGGCCCACGGACGACGGCCACCAGTTCGACGGCGGCGGTTTTCCAGCCGAGTTCGGCAGCGACCGCCTCGACAGCCGCCGCCAGCAGCCGGGCATGTTCGCCCGCGGTGGGAAGCGTTCGGCCGGCGATTCGGTCGCCATCGATCGCGGCGACCGATCCCGTCGCGAGGCTGGTGTCGATGACGATCGTTTTCATGGGCTGGTTCATCGGCGGGTTTATCGGCCAACGCCTGACAATGCCACGGTGCCAGAACGATGCCGCGGCTTGACCATGGGGGGGGGCCGTTCGTAGGCTCCACTGTACAGAGATCATGCGTCAAGGCCCGGCGGAGCGGGTTTGATTCCAGTGAAACGGGCCATCATCAGTGACGTCCACGGCAATCAGGAGGCGCTCAACGCGGTCCTGGAGGATATCGACCGGCAGCAGGTGGACGCCATCTACTGCCTCGGCGATGTGGTCGGCTACGGTCCGAATCCATGCGAGTGTGTGAAACTCGTCCGCGAACGCTGCAGCATGGTGTTGTTGGGCAACCACGATCAAGGCGCGCTCTTTGACCCGGATGGGTTCAACGTGGGGGCCGAGAAGGCGATCCGCTGGACCCGCGCCCAACTCGAGCAGCACGATCGGCTGCCGAGGAATGCAGGCGATCCGCTCACCGACTTCCTCGGCGAACTGCCGCGGACGCACACCGAAGGGGACCTGCTGTTCGTTCATGGTTCAGCCCGCCGCCCGCTCGACGAGTATGTCTTTCCCGAAGATATCTACAACCCGCTGAAGATGGAGCACATCTTCGAGCTGTTTGGGAAATACTGTTTCCAGGGGCACACGCACATCCCCGGCATCTTCACGACGGCGCCCGATTTCATTTCGCCGGCAATGCCGAAGTCCGGACCGACGCAGGAGCAGCGACTTGCCCTTCCTGCCGGCAAGGCCATGGTGAATTGCGGCAGCGTCGGGCAACCGCGGGACGGTGATCCCCGCGCCTGCTACCTGATTCTGGAGGATGACTCGGTCCGATACCGTCGGATCGAGTATCCATGGGATGTCACCTGCCGGAAAATTCACGCGATCCCCGATCTCGACAATTTTCTCGGAGATCGACTGACGCAGGGCAGATAGCCAGCGACGGAACCGATATACTCAGGAAAACCCCCGCGCAGTCAGGCCAACTCGAGGCCTGGGCAGATCGTGGGTTCATCCGGAGTCATTCGTGGAACGTCGCTACGCTCAGTTCATAGCCATTTCGCTGGCCATCGTGCTCGCCGGTCAGTTGCTGCAACTCTGGCTATTCCCCAAGCCGGTCCGCGACCGGCAGGCCGCCGAGATTGGTGAGGCAGCCGTTCTGAACCCGGCGGAAAACGCCGGCGAAGGATCTGCGAAGCCAGCCGCCGCTGCGGCCACGGCGAGTCGCGACGCGGATCTCCTGCCAGCGACGGGTGAGGACGTGTCCGCTGCGAAGCGGCAGCATTACACGCTCGGCTCGCTCGACCCGAACGGTCCGGCAGGCATGCTCGTCACGCTCACCAGTCGCGGTGCGGCCGTGGAACGGATCGAACTGGCCAGCGAAAGCTTCCACGATCAAGACGATCGCTCCGGCTACATCGGCCATCTGGCGGTCGAGGCGGTCGATGGTGGCTGCCGCATCGGTGTCGTGGGCCCCGGCACGCCTGCCGAACGGGCAGGCCTTCGCCCCGGCGACATCATCACGCAGGTCGGCAGCACCGCCACGCCCAACCCCCGGGCGCTTTATGACACGCTCTCCGCCACCCACCCCAGAAACTCCGTGGCCGTTGCGATCCGCCGCGACGGGCAGACGATCACCCGCGACGTCGCGTTGGAGCGACGGCCGCTGGAGGTGGTGCGGCCCGAGTATCGCACGCAGCCCGTCGTCGATGCCGAGGCCGAGCCGTGTGATCCGTTGTCTTTCCGGCTGTCGCTCGAAACCCGCGACGGCGGCAAGCGGACCGAGCCCTTGCTCGAGATCCCTGGGCAAGAACTCGCCGATCGCGATTGGCAGGCCGAGGCCGCCGCCGATGGCAGCATGGTGCGGTTTACCCGTCGCTTGCCAGGCGGGCTGACGGTTGCCAAGGAATACCGGCTCGTGGCATCTCCTCCCGACGACGGCGGCCGCGTCGGCGGAGCGAATGGCCCGGCTCAGCGGCTTGAACTCGTCGTCGAACTGACCGGTGGCGAACGGCCGACCCGCGTGGCCTATGCCCTCGACGGTCCCACCGGATTGCCGACGGAGGGCTGGTGGTATACCGCGCGGATCGCCCGAGACTGGGGCACGCTCGCGGTTCGAGACGTGGCCATGCGGTTTGCCGGCGAGCAGAGCACACTGGTGAGCGGCCTCAAGATAGCCGACGGTGCGCTCGACCATCCGGCCTCGGCCGTCCGCGACGGCAAGCCGCTGTCGTTCGCCGGAGTCGATGCCCTCTATTTCGCTTCGGCGTTGATTCCCGCCACCACCGGTGCGGATGTCCCGGCCCTCGACGAGGTGCGGCCGCTCGTGGTGGGAGACATCCCGGCCGCGGCCCGCCGCAAGCTCGTCGATGTCACCAGCCGCCTCGTCTCGAAAGAGCTGTCGATCGATCCGGGGACGACGGTGGCCCACCGCTACGAGATCTTCGCCGGTCCCAAGAAGCCCGAACTCTTGGCGCGGTATGGCGCGAAGTCCGCAGGGATGGACGACCTCGTTTACTACGGCTGGTTCGGCTGGGTGGCCCGCCCGATGATCGCCGTACTCCACGCGCTCCATGCCGTGATCGGCAATTATGGTGTTGCGATCCTGCTGCTGACCGTGCTCGTCCGCGGGGCGATGTTTCCGGTCAGTCGGAAGCAGGCGCTCTCGTCGCAGAAGATGCAGGTGCTGCAGCCTGAGATGAAGGCGATCGCCGAGAAATATAAGAACGAGCCGGAGAAGCGGACGAAGGCGACCCAGGAACTTTGGCGGAAGCACGACTACAACCCGATGGGCGGCTGTCTGCTCGTCTTCATTCAGATCCCGATCTTCATGGGGCTTTACCGGTCGCTGGCCACCGACATCGAACTGCGGCAGGCGCCCCTCTTCAGTTCGGCGATCCGATGGTGCTCGAACCTCGCGGCCCCCGACATGTTCTACGACTGGTCGAAGATCCTGCCACCGTTCCTGTCGGCCCCGGAGGCCTGGCTCGGGCCCTTCCTCAACCTCTTTCCGTTGGTGACGATCGGGCTGTTCCTCTGGCAGCAGCAGCTCTTCATGCCGCCGGCGGTGGACGAACAGTCCAAGGTTCAGCAGCAGGTGATGAAGTACATGATGTTCTTCATGGCTCTGATGTTCTTCAAGGTGCCATGCGGGCTCTGCCTCTACTTCATTGCGTCCACGCTGTGGGGCATTGCGGAACGGCTCTGGCTGCCGCACACGCTGCCTGCCACGGCCGCTGCGGGCGTCGCCTCGAGCAACGGGGCGAGCGGCAACGGCAACGGCCGGGTGATCAACGTGCCGTTCGCCAAACTCGGCGGCAGCAAGGAGCCGGCCGCGCCGGCGAGCGACGCAGCCCGGCAGAAGCGGCAGTCGCGGAAGAAGCAGCGCTGATCACCCTCGTGAAAACGACGCAGCTGATTTCGACCCATGATTCTTTCCGTCAGTATCGTCGCGTTGTGTGCTCTGTTTGTGCTCTGGCATGAGCCGTGGTTCACGCGGCGGCTGCAGCCGGGGGAGGCGGCCGCGCTGCTCGGCGGAAAGTACGACGACCTGAGCCCCGCCGAGCGGGAGCGGTTTCAGGCCTTCATGAATGCCGACGACGGCCGGCCGTTTTACATGGTCAACCTGATGGAGTATCGGGAGCGGGCCGACTATCGCCCCGGAACGGCGCTCAACGGCTCGACACCCACAGGCCTCATCAGTGGTCGCGATGCGGGCTGGCTCTACTCGCGGGCCGTTCTGCCAGAACTGCTGAAGCGGGGCTGCTATCCCGTTTTCGTCGCCGGCAAGATCACGAACCTCCTCACCGCGGGCGGCGACACCGACTTCTTCGAGGATGTGGCGATCGTGCGGTATCGCAGCCGACGCGACATGCTCGCGATGGTGGCGAGCCCCGCCTTTCTTCACGCCGTGCCGCACAAGTGGGCGTCGCTTGAAAAGACGGTGGCCGTGCCGTGCCGGCGGCTCCTGCTCATCGATCCGGGCGTGCTCGTGCCGCTGGTGCTCCTGGCCTTCTGGCTGCTGTTGCGGCACGGATAACAGATGTGGTCCGTTCGTGAACTGATCGTCGCGGCCGCCAGCGTGCGGGGCTCTGGTGCACGGGCCATCGTGCGGCTCTCGGGCGAAGGACTCGAACGACTCCTGAACGACCTGTTCGCGGCCACGGGGGGCGGGTTTGTCCGGCAGGGGGAACCGCCGCAGCTTGTGGCTGCCACGCTGGCTGCACGCGAACTGACGGCCGAGTGGGGCGAGTTGCCGGTCGAACTCATCCACTGGCCGGGGCCGCAGGGGCCGACTGGCGGGCCGCTGGCCGAGGTGCAACTGCCTGCGTCGGGGCCGCTCGTCGATGCGGTAGTGGCCGCGGCCTGTCGGCATGGCGCCCGGCTGGCCCGCGGTGGCGAATTCTCCCTGCGGGCGTTTCTCGCGGGCCGGCTCGATCTGCTGCAGGCCGAGGCGGTGCTGGCCGTGGTGGAGGCGAAGACGCCGGCGGAACTCTCTGCGGCGCTCGATTCGATGGCAGGCGGTGTGGGCCACACGTTGCACCGCCTGCGGGAGATGCTGCTCGACCTCACGGCCGACATCGAGGCGTCGATCGACTTCGCCGACGAACACACGCCCGACGCCGTGCCCGTGGCCGACGCCGCGGCCTGGGCGACGATCGAGGCGAGGCTCGCGGCGGCCGTCGAGCAACTCGATGCGGTCGCGGCCCGGCTCGCCAGCCGCGATTCCAGTGCGGTGGCCGATCTGCCCCGGGTGGTGCTCGTCGGGCCGCCCAACATCGGCAAGAGCAGCCTCTTCAACAGGCTCGTCGGACGGGATGCGGCCCTCGTGGCGGATGAGGTTGGCACCACGCGGGACTGGATCGCCGCCCGGCTCGACATCGACGCGACCGAGCCCGCCTGCCTGCTCGTTGACGTAGCAGGCATCGTTGCTGGTGTGGCTGATGACCTTGTCGGGACGGCTGCTCGTGGCCTGATCGAACGAGCGGCAGCAGAGCGGGCGAGGGCGGAGATTGCCCGCGCCGACGTCGTGGTGGTCTGCAGCGATGCAACGTCTTCCGTCGCAACAGCCCTGCCGCCATTCCCTTTAGCCTCGCCGCGGATCGACGTCTTCACGCGGTGCGATCTGGCCACGCCGTCCTCGTGTTTCGAATACGCATCGGTATTCGAAACGAGCAGCCACTCAGGCGCCGGCATCGCTGCGGTCCGGGCTGCGATTCTCGGTGCCGTGGCCAGCCTGCCCGGCGGCCGGTCGCCGGCGACGCTGCGAATGCGGGTAGGGGTGGCGGCTGCTCGGGAGGCGGTCGTGGCGGCATGCGCTGCGGCGGAGTCAACCCGCAGCGGCGGACCGCGTGACGAAGCGATCGTGGCCGGCCTGCTCCATCAGGCGGTATCCGCGGTCGGCGAGGTGACCGGTGTCGAGATCGGCACCGATCTGATCGACCGGATCTTTTCGCGGCACTGCATCGGCAAGTAGGTGAGCCGTATACTACGCGGAGAACCCTTGCTTGCGCTGCGGGCTTGGATAGAAGGTGGGTTTGGATGGAACGTGGGTTTGGATGGAAGGTGTTGTGTCGTCCTGTTGAAAGCCTCCAATGCCTGAACCGATCGACTGTTTGAATACCACGTTGACGGCGCTCGCTGACGGCGCACGCCGGCATGCGGCCCGTGATGCCTCGGCCCGCGCGGCGCTGGCGGTCGCCTGCGCCGAGCGGGTGGCCGGCATGGCCGACGACTGGGCCCGCACGGCCGTCGCCATCAAGTTGGGCGGGCCAGCAGCCCTCGCCGAGGAGATCGCCACCGGGCCACTCGGCACGCTGCGGCTTTTGTTGCTCACGGCGTGGGCCCAGACCGAGATCGCAAAGAATGGGCTGCCGCAGCCCAGCCGGCCGCCGAGGCTCTCCCATGCAACGAACGAGGGCAATCAGCGACCGTCGGACCCAGCCTCGCTGGTCGAACTCGATGTCATGCCGGTAGGGACGCTGTTCGATCCGATGATCTTCCGCGGCCACCGGGCCACCGTGCGATGCGTCAATCCCGGCGGACTCCACGCCTTCGAGCGGAGCTGGCGGCGGGAGGCCGAGGAGAGGCCCAGGTCGGGAGGTGTGGCCGTCGTGCTCGGCGCGGGCAATGTCTCCGGCCTCGCTGCCGCCGACGTGATCTGCCAGATCTTCGAACACGGTCGCGCCGTCCTGCTCAAACTCCACCCGCTCCATGCGTCGCTCGAGCCGATACTCGGCAGGGCGCTCGAACCGCTCGTCGCGGCGGGACTGCTGGCGATCGTCACCGGCGGCGCGGAGACCGCGCAGGCCGCCGTCGCCGCGCCGCTCGTCACGCATGTGCACCTCACAGGCGGGCAGGGGGCTTTCGACGCACTTGTCTGGGGCGGCCGCGATCCACATGCAGCCGGGGCCGAGCCGCTGCTCGCAAAGCCGATCACCTGCGAACTGGGGAATGTCACGCCCTGGATCATCCTGCCGGGCCGCTACACGCCGGCCCAACTCGCCTGTCAGGCCGACACCGTGGCGGCGTCGATCGCCAACAACACGTCGTTCAACTGCATCGCCACCAAGCTCGTCATCACCTGCCGTGCCTGGCCGCAGCGGGACGAATTCCTCGCGCTCGTGGGCCGGCGGCTCGCGAGCCTGCCCGCCCGCCAAGGCTGGTATCCCGGTGCAGCGACCGCCTGGGAGACGATTGCCGGTCGGCCGGCTCCGGCCGATGGCACGCTGCCGTGGGTGTTTCGCACGGGGCTCGACATCGAGCGGGATCGGGCCTGGGTCGCACGGGAATGGTTCGTGCCTGTCGCCGCGGAGACGGCAATCGCCGCCGATGACATCGAGGCCTTCTGCACGCGGGCGGGTGGCCTCGTGCATGGCCTGCCGGGTTCGCTGGCGGCAAGCGTGACGCTTCCTGCGACGCTTGCCACACGGGATCGGCAGCGGGCGGAACTACTCGTCGAGCATCTCGAATATGGTGTCGTGGCGGTCAACGGCTGGTCGGCGCTGGCCTATGCAATGGGGAACATCCCGTGGGGTGGGTTCCCTGGAGGCACGCTCGCCGCACCCGCAAGCGGCATCGGCCGCGTGCACGATCCGCTGCTGCTGCCGCTGGTGCACAACACGATCCTGCGGACACCGCTGGTGGTGTGGCCGACACCGCCGTGGTTTCCCTGGCACGCAGGCGGCGCGAAGCTCGCCCGTGGCCTCGTCGCTACGTACGCTTCGCTCGCCCGCGGCGGGCCGGGCCTCGGGCCCCTGATGCAGCTGACCCGGATGCTGCCGGACGTGCTCCTGTCGGCGGTTCGCCCGCCGGCTCGTCCGTGAACTTCTCCGCCTGGCCGGTGAGCTCATAGAGAAACCGACTCGGGCGGCAGGGCTTGCTCTTGCCCCACTTCATCCGCGTCAGGCAGAGGGAGAGGGCGAGTCGCTTCTTCGCGCGGGTGACGCCCACGTAGCAGAGACGCCGCTCCTCGTCGATCGCCTGCAGGCCATCGTTGAGCGAGCGGTGGTGCGGTAGCAGCCCTTCCTCCAGCCCTACCATCCAAACGCAGTCGAACTCCAGCCCCTTCGCCGCATGGAGGGTCATCAGACGGAGTACGTTGCCCTTCGGCTTGTCGGAACGAAACCGCTCCGCTTCCGTGACATCAAGCACAAGGTCGTCGAGAAACCCGCGGACCATGCCTGCAAAATCGGGCCGCTTGGCTGCGGGGAGAGCCTTGCCAGACTTCTCGTGGTCGGCCAGCGCGTTGACCATCTGCTCCACGCAGTCCCACCGGGCCTCCTGCTCGGCAGGATCGTCCTCGTATTCCTTCTGGAGAAAGCCGCGATAGCCGATCAACTCCAGCAGCGTCCGCAGCGTCTCGCCCGCCCCTCGCGCGTCGGCGCCGTCCCGCAACGCGATCACCCGCTCGAGCGCCATCACGCCGGCGGTCGCCGCGGTCGAAAGTCGATGGGCATCGCGGGCGGCGAGGAGTTCCTTCCAGAGGCTGTGTCCCGCGGTGGTGCCTGCATTGCGAGCAGCCTGCACCGTCGTCCCGGAGAGGCCCCGCGGGGGCACGTTTGCGATCCGGGACAGGGCGAGGTCGTCGTCGGGATCGACGAGCACCCGCAACAGCGCCATCACATCCTTCACCTCACGACGGTCGAAGAAGGAGCGGCTGCCGATCAGTTCGTAAGGAATGCTTCGGCGGCGGAGTTCCTGTTCGAACACACGGGTCTGTTCGCCGGTGCGGAAGAGAATCACGGCCTCGGCCGGTGCGACCGAACCTTCCTTCAGCCGCGATTCGAGGTCGCTCACCACCCGCCGTGACTCGTCTATCTCGTCCTGGGCCTGCACGATCGCGGGCGGCGGGCCAGATGGTGCCTTGGAGATGAGCGTCTTGCCGTGCCGCCGCGAGTTGCGGGCGATCAGCGTGTTGGCGGCGTGGATGATCTCCGGCGTTGAACGGTAGTTTTCCTCGAGCCGCACGACCGTCGCCCCCGGCCAGCGGCGGGGGAATTCGAGGATGTGCGAGATCTCGGCGCCCCGCCAGGCATAGATCGACTGGTCGTCGTCGCCCACCACGCAGAGGCTGCGGTGGTCGCGGGCCAAGGCCGCCACGATCCGCTCCTGGATGCCGCTGGTGTCCTGGTATTCATCGACGAGGAGGTGGTCGAACCGCGTCGCCTCGGCCTGGCGGACTTCCTCATGCTCGGCGAAGAGGTCGTCCACCACGAGCAGCAGGTCGTCGAAGTCAACGGCGCCCGCCGTTCGCAGGGTCTGCTGGTAACGGCGGTATCCCGCGGCGGCAAGCTCCCAGGAATCTCCCGCATCGGCCGGGATCGCGTCGAAGGCGGCGTCGGGCCGCACTGCCGCGCTCTTCCAGCGGCTGATGCGGTCGAGCAGATCGCCGGGGCGGAGCGTGGCCTCCGGCACCTTCAGCTCCTTGAGCACCTTCCGAGCGGCCGACTCCTGTTCGCCGCGGTCGATGATCGCAAACCGGCCGGGGAGGCCGACCCGCGCGGCGTGCCGCCGGAGGATGCGAACGCAGAGCGAGTGGATCGTGGAAATCTCCGGCTGCTCATCATTCTTCGTCTTGAGCAGCTTGCCGGCGCGGGCGAGCATCTCCTTCGCCGCCTTGTTGGTGAAGGTCACGGCGAGGATTCGCGATGGACGCGTACCGCGCCAGACAAGATGGGCGATTCGGGCGATGACGACGCGGGTCTTGCCGGTGCCCGCCCCGGCGAGCACCAGAAGCGGTCCCACCGGCGCCCAGACGGCCTCCGTCTGCGCCGGATTGAGGCCGGTCGAAGGTTTCTGGGAAGCGGCGGGAGTGTTGACTGGGTTCATGGAACGGGGAATCTACCACATGCGGATCGAGTCCGGCTTGACGCTCCGCGGCGGGAAGTCTCTATTTCTCTGCTCGCGCTATGGCGGTTGCTCCCTCGGGTTGGGAGCCGACGCCGGTGGCCGTCAGGAGCACGCTGTGAAGAAATCATCGCACCGCCGTCGCAGAAGTCCCGGTATGACGCCGGATGCTGAGGGCCGCTCGCGGCTGGCCGCCGACGAATCGCGTCCGCTCGATGCCGACCGTGTCGACCTGGCGCTCGCGGAGGAGGAAGTTGGCGACAACGACCTCGCCGAGGCAACGCTGGCGATTGTCGATCGCATCCGTCCCTACTTCAGCACGATCCTTGCCGGGCTCGCCGCGGCGCTGGCCACCTTCGTGGCGTTTGGCTTTGTGCAGTCGCAGGCCGAGGCCACCCGCACGCAGAGCTGGGATGCCTGTCTGGCGGCGATATCCACGGGCGAAACAGACTCTTTCAATGAGGTGATCCGTCGCTATCCGGGTACCGATGCGGCCCGCTGGTCGGAACTGATGGTGGCCGACGCTGCGGCAGCGGAGGGCACCCAGTTGCTGTTCGTCGATCGGCAGCGGGCGGAGGGCCGCCTCCAGTCTGCCGTCGAAGCCTATTCGTCGCTGATGGCGGGCAGACCTCAGGGATTGCTCGGCGAACGGGTCGTCTTTGGATTGGCAAAAGCCCGTGAAAGCCTTGGCCAGCTGGCGGAGGCCCGCCGCGGCTACGAGGCAGTGGCGGCAGAGTTTCCGACCGACGCGCTCGCCCAGATCGCAGCCACCCGGGCCGCCGAAATCGGCCGCGAGTCGACCCGCCAGTGGTACGATTGGTTTGGAGCCCAGAAAATCACGCCGCCGGCCAGTGCCACGAATGTCGCAAACCCAGCCAACGCCACACCATCCTCCGAGCCAGCCGCTGAGCCAGCCCAGCCCGCAGCCGGGCAATAGCGACGACACGGGCTTCGCTCCCGACGACGAGCTCCGTGATGAGGTTGGGGAGGGTGAGGCCGTGGAGCCGACTCCCCCGGCGGTTGAGGCAGGAGCGATCTGTCTGGCCGGCTTCGCCCCCGGCACCGACATCGTGCTGACGGCCGACGCCGCCTCTGCGGGCTTGCGGCTCGATGTCTTTCTGGCCCGCACGTTTCCGGAACAGAGCCGCTCGTTTCTCGCACGGTCTATCGACAAGGGAGTCGTGCGGGTCGATGGGGTCGTGGCGCGGGCGTCGCTCAAGCTGCGGGCCGGCTCGATCGTCTGCATGACGGTGCCGGAGCCGCCCCGGGCCGGGCCGGCGGCGGAGGAGATTCCGCTGGAGTTCGTCCACCTCGACGACTGGATCGCGGTCGTGAACAAGCCGGCCGGCATGGTCGTGCATCCCGCCAAGGGCAACTGGAAGGGCACGCTCGCAGGGGCGCTCAAGTGGCACCTCGAACGCCCTGAAGCGGCCGCCGGTGGTGCGGGACTCTCGAACGCGGGTGGCCCGACGCGGCCGGGGATTGTCCACCGGCTCGACCGCGACACCAGCGGCGTGATTGTGGTGGCACGCACCGAGGAGGCCCACCATGCGTTGGCGAAGCAGTTCGAGCGGCGAACCGTCACGAAGACCTATTTGGCGATCACGCAGGGGCAGCCACAGTTCGACAGCGACGAAATCAATCTGCCCATCGGCATCCATCCCTACCAGCGGGAGAAGATGGCGGTGCGTCGCGACCACTCGACCAGCCGCGACGCGGTGACGCGGTTCGAGGTGCTGGAGCGATTCCGGGGGGCGGCGCTCGTCAGGGTCGCACCCAAGACCGGCCGGACGCACCAGATCCGCGTACACATGGCGGCGATCGGCTGTCCTGTGCTCTGCGATGGTCTCTACAGCGGCCGCACCCGCATCGATTCGGCCTTCTTTGGGCTTCCCGACGACGGCGCCGGCCCGGTTGCAGGTTTGGCCCTCATCGAACGGCAGGCGCTGCACGCCGCCAGCCTCGCGGTCGATCACCCTGTGACACGGGAACGGATCGAATTCACAGCGCCTCTTCCCGCCGACATGCAGCGGGTGCTCGATGTGCTGCGGGGCTGACACTCGCAGGTGCTTACCAGTTTCCTCTGGGCTTTCCTCTGGGCTTTCCTCTGGGCTTTCCTCTGGGCTTTCCTCTGGGCTCGCGTCCGTGGCGGGCCCATCCCGTCGCTTGCGCTCAGGGCTTCTATGCGATTCGGAATTATCCGTGAGGGGCTGCCCATGCGGTGACTACACGCGAAACATGGCATCTTGCCATTTCAGTCGACGAGGGCGTGCTGCCCGGACACCGAAGCGAGCGTCAGGCGCCTCGGCGCAGCAATCGCACCACCGTCCCTGACGCGGTCGCCGAGCCGCCGTGCGAGCGGAGCGTGTTCGGGCAGCACGCCCGGCACGGATCAACTCACGGATGCTCCTCGTCGCGGGGTTCGTCCGCGAGCAGGAGGGCGCGAGGCAGCGTGGAGTCGATCACTCGACCGAGCGCTACTACAAACCCGACGCCCCCATCCCGCCAGCCGCTCCGCAGCAAGTAGCTCTTCACGAATGCCGCCAATCCGCGGAGCGGCAGCATCCAGGCGCCGGACCGCTCCCCCTTCGACCGCAAGTCATCAGCTTTCAGCGGCGCGTACCGCAGCGACCGCGACAGCACATCGCGGCAATCGGTGAAACTGTAATGGAGAATCGATCCGGCCAGCAGCCGCGGGGGCTGTTGCGATTGCACCTCCTCGTGGACGGCAATCGCCTTGAAAGCGGCCGTCGTGCGGTTGAACAGCCGGAGCACGCGCTCATTCCGCCAGGCGCCGTGGCTGACCTCGCGACGGCCCACGAAGGTCCGCCGGTGGATCGCCCAGCAGGCGGCGGGGTTGGAGAGATCGAGGTGCTCGCAGGCCGCCTGGGCTTGGTCGTCGAGCACCTCATCGGCATCGAGTGAAAGGATCCAGTCGTGGGTCGCGAGTTCGACGGCCCGCCGCTTCTGCGGTCCGTAGCCGAGAAACGGCTGGTGTTCGACGCGGGCCCCGGCTGCCCGGGCCAATGCGACGGTGTCGTCGGTCGAACCTGAGTCGAGGACGAGTCGCTCGTCGCACATGTTCAGGGCACCGAGCACCTCGCCGATCCGCGAGGCGGCATCCCGCGCGATGATGACCGCCGAGATCGGCAGCCGACGCGAGCCGGATCGGTGCACCGTCGATTCCGTCGCCGCGGCCACGTCGCCGCTGGAAGACTGACTAGTCATGATACGGTGGCGGGGCTGTCGGGTGGGGGGTCGGCCTGCTCATCGTCCCCGGTGCGCACCGGGAATTCCAGAACGAACGTGCTTCCCTCACCGGGCTGACTGGAGACGTGAATGTCGCCGCCATGCTCGCGCAGGATCTTGCGGCTGACCGTTAGGCCCAAGCCGGTGCCGCGGGCACCCTTCGTGGACACGAAGAGGTTGAAAATTTCAGCAATCGTGTCCGGGGGCATGCCCTCGCCGTTGTCGCTGACGGTGACGCGGACGCGTTCGTCTTCCATGTCGCATGTGACGCGGATCGACACCGTTGCCCCGCTGCGATCCTCGACCGCATCGAGCGCGTTGGTCACGACGTTGAGGATGGCCCGAGACAGTGCCTCCGGGTCGAAGAGCAGTTGGGGTATGTCGGTCGGTGGTGCCCACTCGAGCGTCGCGCCGATTTCATCAGCCCGCTGCTGGACGGTTTCCACGATGTCGGCGACCAGCGCCACGAGGTCGGACGGCACCGGGTCGGGTTCCCGCTCCTTGCTGAACGAGAGCATGTCCATCACCAGCGAGGAGATCTTGTTCTGGTTGCGGTTGACGATGTCCCAGCCCTTGCGGACCACGGCGAGGTCCTCATTTTCCAGGCCCATCTCGACCAGGTAGCTGCCGCCGCGGATGCCCTGCAGGATGTTCTTGATGTGGTGCGAGAGTGTGGCGATGGTCTGGCCGACGGCGGCAAGCCGTTCCGACTGCACCATCGCGGAGTAGTAGGTGGTGTCCTCGACGGCCAGCGCCGCCTGATGGCCGATGGCGATGAGGAGCTTGAGATGCTCGTCGGTGAACTGCCGCTGCCCCCGCTCGATCGCGTCGCCCAACGGGACGGTCGTGTCCACGTAGATCACACCGACCGTGCCGTAGCGGCCCTGCATCGGCACGCAGATCGCTTCCCGCACGCCGGTTCGCACCACGCTGTTGCCGCCGCTGAAGCGATCGTCGTCCTGGGCATCGCTCGTGATCACACCCTCGCCGCGGTCGAGCACGTAGTCGAGGATCGTGCGGCTGATGGCCATCGACGTTGCTTCGCTCACACGCCGGTCTCGCCGGGCCTTCGTGCGGAGCTGCTTTGACTCGGGGTCGAGCAGCATGATGCAGCCACGGTCCGCCTCGACCCATTCGAAGACAAGCTGCAGGATGCGGCCGAGAAGTTCGTCGATGTCGAGGGTGTGGCTGACCGCAAGTGCTGTGCGATACATCACCTGCAGGTTGCTGCGGGCCCGGGCCAGCCAGCGATTCTGCGTGTCGTCGGGAAGCGGATCCCCGCCGACGTCGGCCTCACGGGCCGTCCGTACGATCCGCGAGCCGTCGCCGCCATTGGATCCCGGCACGATGTCAACGAGGCCCGTCGCGGCCACGTCGGCCCCGTCGCGGGCATAGACGAGGATTGTCCGACCCACCTGAATCTGATCGCCGCTGGAGAGCTCCGCCCGTTCGATCTTCCGGCTGTTGAGCCAGGTGCCGTTGGAGCTTTTCAGGTCGCCCACGAAGAACGACTCGCCCACCCGGCGGATCTCGGCATGCCGTCGGGATACCTCGTTGTCATCCAGCTGCACGAAGTTGCCCGCCTCCCGCCCGATGCTCATCGCCCCCTCGTGGTGGCTGAGATCGTAGCGGGAGCCACGATTGCGGCCCTGAATCACGAAAAGGGAAGGCACGGACGCGGCTCCACGGGGAACTTTTCCGTTCCCATCCTACCCGCTGTGCCGCGTGTCACGGGAGTGTGGCTAAAATGACGGGAGACCGCTGTTGTTTCATGACGGCGGCAGACGCATCCCCCACGCATTCCTGCAGGACATGCCCATGCCGAGCACACATCCCTTGTCATTCCGAGTCTGGGTCGCCCTAGCCGTGTGGCTGACAGTTCAGGTTTCGGGCGTGGCGATGACGGTTGCTGCTGAGCCGGCTGACGACGCTCCGCTGCGCGATCGGCTCAAGCTGGCCGTCGAGTGGCTGGCCGCTCCCGAGCGGGAGGGGCGCGGGCCCGGCACCAAGGGGGTCGACCAGGCCGCTGACTGGGTGGCCGAGCAGCTGGCCGCGATCGGACTCGAGCCGGTCGTGAGCGGCGTCCCCGGCGGGGCGGCTGCGACGCCATTCCAGCGGTTCGCCATGACGCTCGACGCGAAGCTGGGGCCGGCGGACGCCAACACGGCTGAACTGGTGGGCCCGCCCGGTGAGAACGGCGTGCCGAGGACGATTCCGCTGAGCCTGGGCAAGGATTTCACGCCGCTAGCCGCGGGTGGTTCAGGCAGGTTTGATTTGCCGCTTGTCTTCGCCGGCTACGGCATCACCGCCCCTGCGGAACACTACGACGACTACGCGCCGCTCGCGGCCAACAAGGGGAGCGTTTCCGCCAAGGGGGCCGGCGTCGTGGTGCTGCGACAGGAACCGCAGAAGGACAACCCTCACAGCGTGTTCGACGGCAATCAGGCGTCGCAGTATGCGGCGCTGGCCCGCAAGGTGGCCAATGCGTCGGAGCACGAGGCCGGCGGTATCATTTTTTGCAATGACGCCGATGCGGACGGCGACACGCTGATGGCCTTCACCCGCGCCGGTGACGGCTCCGAGAACCGCACGATGCCGATCGTGCACCTCCGCCGGTCGCTGGTGGACGATGTCGTGAAGGCGTCCCTCGGCAGGAATCTCGACACCATCCAGAAGGGGATCGACGACGCGCTCGAGCCGCAGAGCGGCCCCCTCACCGGCTGGCGGATTCGCGGCCAGACGGCGATCGAACGGACCGAGACCGAGGGTAGGAATGTGATGGCTGTCCTGCCGGGCGTGGGCTGGCCGCAGGGGAGCGCGGATGCTGCCGACGGGAAGCGGCCTCCTGAACCCGAGACCGTCGTGCTCGGTGCGCATTACGATCACCTCGGTTTTGGCGGCGCCAATTCCGCGGCGCCGGGCGAGCATGCGGTGCACCACGGCGCAGACGACAACGCCAGCGGCACGGCCCTGCTCGTCGAAGTGGCGAGGATACTCAAGCAGGAGGGCCCGTTTCCGCGGACGATCCTCTTCGTGGCCTTCTCTGGCGAGGAGCGTGGCCTGCTCGGCAGCGCCCACTACACGGCCAACGCGGTGGTGCCGCTGGCCGACACCGCTGCGATGGTGAACCTCGACATGGTGGGCCGGCTCGATGGCAACAAGATCGTGGTGCACGGCACGGGCACGGGCACCGGGTTCGACGCGCTCGTCGATCGGTTCGTCGCTGCCCGCGGGTTCGAGGCGGCCAAGGAGCCGGGAGGCTTCGGCCCGAGCGACCATTCGAGCTTCTACGCCCGGAAGATCCCGGTGCTGCACCTGTTCACCGGTTCGCATACCGACTATCACCGCCCCACCGACACCGCCGACAAGATCAACTATGACGGCATGGTGCGGATCACGCGGCTCGTGGCCGACATCGTCCGCGACCTGGCCACCGTCCCCGAGCGGCCGGCCTACATCGAGGTGGCTTCGAAGCAGTTTGCCCGCGGCGGCGGCGACCGGCCCTACTTCGGCAGCATTCCCGACTTCGGCAAGCCGGGGAAGGGCTACGCCATCACCGGCGCGACGAAGGACTCGCCGGCCGCGAAGGGTGGCCTCAAGGGGGGCGACGTGATCGTGCGGCTGGGGGAGAGTGCGGTCACGGGGCTCGAGGATTTCGACAGCGCCCTGCGGAAGCACAAGGGGGGCGAGACCGTGCCGGTGGTGGTGATGCGCGACGGCGCCGAGGTCACGCTCCAGATCACGCTCGACCCGCCGAAGTAGGGCGGAACGCATCCTGCCCGCTTTCGCAGCTGTTTTTTGGCCTTGAGCCAGTGGGCTTGGGTTGCCATCATCCCGCCCGCCCTCGGACTCGAGGCCGACCCCGAATCGTTTCGGCGGCGATCGGTCGGCACCGTGGGTCGCGTGTGACAAACAACCAGCAAGGAGTGCATTCCGTGAACAGGCAAATCGCCAGTATCGTGTGTGCGGCCGTCGTGGCCCTGACGCATGCCACAGTCTTCGCCCAGGCGCCCGTTGCTGTGCCACAGGGGCAGCCGCAGCAGGTGCGTCCGGCGACGCCTTCCTCGCACGTCGCCGTGATCGACGTCGGCTACATCTTCAAGAACCATGTCCGGTTTAAGGCCGCGATGGACAAGATGAAGGACGAGGTGATGGCAGCCGAGAACTCCCTCAAGGGGGAGCGCGACCGCATCAACGGCCTGATGGAGCAGCTCAAGGGCTTCAATGTCGGCACGCCGGAATACAAGAAGCTCGAGGCCGAGATCGCCAAGGGGCAGGGCGACTTCAACGTGAATGCGCAGCTCCAGAAGAAGGATTTCATGGACCGCGAGGCGAAGGTCTATCTGCAGGTCTACACCGAGGTCGAGAAGGCCGTCGCCCAGTTCGCGCGTGAGCATGGGATCGCGGTGGTGTTCCGGTTCGACGGCGATCCGGTCGATGGCGCTGATCGCAACCAGATCCTGAGGGGCATCACCAAGCCGATCGTCTATTACGAATCGGGCAACGACATCACGCCCGACATCCTCAAGATGCTCAACAACGCCGCTGTCGCCGATCAGACCGGCCGTCCCGGGGCGATGCCGCCGCGTCGATAGGTGGCCTTGGAAAAGTCATCCAGAGCCTTGTTCACTCGGTCGGCTGCTGGGAATGCTCGGAGTTCCCGCGGCCGGCCAGGTGTCTGTGACGGAGTTGCCGCGGGTTTTCTCATGCATCAAACCACACGACAGCGGTCGCAGCGCACGCTCAAAAGGCCGGTCTCCATTACGGGCGTCGGCTACTGGAGTGGGCGTGAGAATCGCGTCGAACTCGAGCCCGCGGCCGCCGGCGCCGGGGTGGTCTTCGTGCGGGAGGATCTGTCTGATCAGGTGGTGATTCCCGCGGCGGTGGACTATCGCGTGGAGGCCTCGAGTCGCACGAATCTCTGTGCGGGCGGTGGCCGCGTGGAAATGGTTGAGCATCTGCTCAGCGCGCTTGCCGGTCTCGACATCGACTGCTGCCTCGTGCGGG
This sequence comes from Planctomycetaceae bacterium, assembly GCA_947459185.1. Classification (GTDB taxonomy): domain Bacteria; phylum Planctomycetota; class Planctomycetia; order Pirellulales; family UBA1268; genus CAMCQY01. The sequence goes on from CANHCU010000026.1 coordinate 23,318, forward strand.
TGCATGGCGAGGAGATGCCAGGGCTCGATGGCTCATCGCGGGCGTTCGTCGAGGCGATCGATGCCGCGGGAGCCACGGAATTGGCAGCCGCCGTCGACCCGATCGTCGTCGATTCCGTGGTCCGCATCGGCGACGATACCTCCTGGATCGAGGCCTCGCCCCCGAGGTTTTCCGGGCTCTCGGTGGACTACGAACTGGATTACGGTGCCGGCCCGATCGGACGGCAGACGCTTTCGCTGCGTGTGACGCCGGAGGCGTATCGCACGGAGCTGGCCGCCGCACGCACGTTTCTCCCGGCCGAGGATGCCGAGAGGCTCCGGTCCGAGGGCCGCGGGCTGGCGGCCACGACCAACGATCTGCTGGTGTTCGGACCGGATGGCCCAATCGGCAACGCGCTCCGCTGGCCGGACGAATGCGTGCGGCACAAGGTGCTCGATCTGGTGGGCGATCTGTCGCTTGCCGGCCGCCCGATCCACGCCCACGTCCGGGCCTGTCGCAGCGGACACAGGCTCAACGGCGCCCTGGCGGCGCGTCTGGCCGCCTCCCTGCAGCCCGCCTCCGCCTGACTCCACCGCTCCCCGAGACCAACGGCATGGACGATTTTCAAGCCACAGTGCCGATGCGGGGCGACACGCCTTCCTGCGGCGGCGTGCTCCGCGGGAGACCGCCGCTGGTGCATCCGTCGGCCGTGGTCGAGGCTGGTGCGCAGCTCGCCGATGACGTGACGATCGGGCCTTTCTGCTGCGTCTCGGGCGGCGCCGTCATTGGACGCGGCACGGTGCTCGAGAACCACGTCACCATCATGGGCGATGTGCACATCGGCGAGCAGAACCACCTCTTTCCCAACGCGGTGATCGGGGGCGAGCCGCAGGACGTGAGCTACCGCGGCACGCGAACGCGGGTTGACATCGGCGACGGCAACGTCATTCGCGAGAGCGTCACGATCAATCGCGCCACGGAAAAAGAAGAGGGCGTGACCTCGATCGGCAACGGTAATTTTCTGATGGCGTGCAGCCACGTGGCCCACGACTGTCGTATCGGCGACCACTGCATGCTGGCCAACGGCACGCTGCTGGGCGGGCATGTTCGCGTGCACTCCCGGGCGTCGTTGTCCGGTGCGGTCGCTGTCCACCATTGGGCCACGATCGGCGGCTGGTCGTTCGTGGCAGGGCTCTCCCGCGTGCTCCATGACGTGCCTCCGTTCATGCTCTGCGAGGGGCTGCCTGCCCGGCCGCGGTGCATCAACGTAGTGGCCCTCAAGCGGGGAGGTTTCGCCAACGACGCGATCGAGGGGGTGTCCGAGGCTCATCGGCTCCTCTTTCGGGCGAAGGTCGGGTTGGAGCCGGCCCGCGAGATCCTGAGGACGAAGGGGATGCTGCTCCCGGACGTCCTCCAACTACTCGAATTTTTGGCCAGGCAACAGGAAGGGCGGCACGGACGCGCCCGCGAACGAAGGAGGGCGGCATGACACGCATGAAGGTGGCGGTGATCGGGTGCGGACATCTGGGCACGATTCATGCCCGCCTGCTGGCAGCGCGGAGCGATGCCGAACTCGTGGCAGTGGTCGATCCCGTGCCCGAGTCGCGGCAGCGGATCGCCGAGGCTCATGGCTGTGCGGCGCTCGCCGACCCGGAGGAACTCGTCGGCCTGGCCGATGCGGTCGTCGTCGCGGCTCCGACCTGCTTGCATGCCGCGGTATCGCTGCCGCTGCTCTCACAAGGTCTCGATCTCCTCATCGAGAAGCCGATCGCCACCAACGGTGACGAGGCACGACAGATCGCCACCACCGCCGACCGCCATGGCCGGATCGTCGCCGTCGGGCACGTGGAGCGATTCAATCCCGCCTGGAAAATGGCCGTCGAGCGGTGTGGCCGGGGACGAATCCTGGCGGTCGAATCGGCGCGGCTTGCCCCATTCACGTTTCGGTCACTCGACGTCGGCGTCGTGCTCGACCTCATGATCCACGACATCGATCTCGTGCTTTCGCTCGAGCCGGGGAAGCTCACGCGCGTCGAGTCGCAGGGGATTGTCGCCACCGGGGGGCACGAGGATGCCGTCCGGTCCCGGCTCGTCTTCTCGTCGGGGCTGATCGCCGATCTCTCTGCCTCGCGGATCCATCCCACGCTCAGCCGTCGGGTGTCACTCTGGGGCACGCAGGCGATCGTTGCCGCCGACTTCAACGCCAAGACGGTCGAAGTCGTCGCGCCTTCTCTCGCCGTTCAACGCGGCACCTTCGACGCGGCAGCCGTGCCGCCGGCCGGCCGTGCGGCGCTCAAGGACAGCTTCTTCACCGACATCCTGCCGCGGGAAATACTCGCCGTGCCCGAGGCCAACGCGATCGCCTGCGAGCACGACAATTTTCTGGCTGCCGTGCGGTCGCGTCGCCCGGCGCTCGTGACGGCGGCCGCGGGCGGCGCGGCGCTCGAGATCGCCATGCGGGTGCTCGACGGCCTGATCTGCACCCGTCTGGGTTCGGAAGATCCTGTCGTGTCGGCACCATCCCGCGCCGCGGCCTGACCGCGTCGGACGGCACATTTCCCCTGTCTTCCTCAGGTGGTACGGCCGTCGCGAACGGCCGGCCGTGCGTGGAAAACGGCGTGCCGTCGGCACCGGAGAAAGCGGCTGCACCGTCGGGCCGTATCCGGTCAATGATGCCCCGGGCGGCCGCCGAAGAACAACCAGAGGGGCGTTGGGGCCCCAGGGAACACTTCGATCCGCAGGGGGCATCCATGGAAGTTTACGACCGCATCTCGCTCGTTGAAGACGAGGTTCGCCGCAGCGGCAACCACGTCCGCTTTCTGCCCGCTGCCAGCATCGTCGTGGCGGCGTTCTCCTTCATGCTGACGACCGTCGTGTGGCGGCTGGTGCACCAGACCAGCGCCGTCGAGGCTGCCGTGCAGGAGAGCATCGTTAGCATCAATCGTTTCAGTGCTGCCAACAGTGATGAACTCGCGCGGCTGCACGAGGGCCTTGCCCGTCAGGCAACCGCTGCCGTCGAGTTGGAGGCAAGGCTTGCCAGTATGGAGTCGTCCGGGGTTGCCACCCTGACCCGCATCCAGTCGCTCGGGACCGACATGGCACGGCAGTGGGCCGTCGCCGACCAGGTGCGGCAGGAGTTGATCCGGTCCACCGCGGCCATCTCCCAGACACGGCACGAGATTCTGGAGCGTCTTGCCGTCCACACTGATCGCAATGCGACGGCCCGCGACGCAATGATCCGGCACGTCAATGCCGCGATCACGCAGATGGAGGAGACACTGCTTACCCAGGCGGCAGACTTCCAGCAGCAGAAGCAATTGTCAGACGCCGCAGCCGAACGCGACCGGGCCACCCGACGGGCAATGCTCAGCGAGGCCACGCAGGCCTTCGCGGTGCAGGTGGAGGGGCTGCGGGAGATTCTTGATGGCTTGCGGGTCGAAGCCGCGGCCGTCGATGGCACGCTGCCGTCGGAGTCGGTGAAATCGGCGGCGGACATCTCGGAAGGCAGGGCCGACGGTGCGGCAGATGCGGCAAAGCCCGACCAGACAGGCGAACCGTCCACGGCCGCGCTCGAGAAGGAAAGCGTGCTGGAGTAGGAGGGCGGCCGCAGGGCGGGCTGGCGGAGCAGGCTCAGGCTGCCGAAGGAAAGGTGGCGGGGCGGGGTTCGCCCGGCAGCGGAGGTGAGACGATGCGGCGAGTCACCTGGATCCTTCTGACAGTGGCGGCGGTGTCCTGCGGTCGGGCCGATGCGGAGCCGGTCGCGGCGACGGCCGCCACGACGCCGGTGGTGTTCGACGGACTTGGCCTCGACGACTTCAAGGGGGCCGACTCGGTTGCGTCGGCACTGCGGGGCATCGAAACCGATTCGAATGCTGCTGACCTGCCGCTGGGTATTCCCATCGACATGCTGGTGCGGGGGCCCTCGGGACGGGGGAGCAGCAGCGATTCGCTGGCCGCTGAAGTGAGAAGCCGCATCGAGGGAATCGCCCTGACAGCCGGCATGCAGGCCGATCCGACCGTGATTCAGGACGGCCCGGCGAAGTGGGTCGGCGGACTCGGTCTCTCGAGCGACCACGCACTGGGCCGCGAGGTGCTGGAGTTGAAGACCTCGCTCGGACGAAGCCAAACAGCCGGTATTCTTGGCGTGGAGATCGGGCCGCGAATCGAGCGGCGGCTCCGCGGCGGCATGCTCATCTTCCTCGACGGCAAGGCTCAGGCACAGGCCCGTCGATCGGCCGACACGGGCGAATGGATGCTGCCGAGGCTTGCCGAACAGGAAGCAGGGGCCGCGGGTGCGGTGGGAGTGACCGCGAGCACTGGCGTCGTGCGGTAGGACGCACGGTGCTGCCGCCGTTTTTCGTTACGCCAGATCGCGATCCTGGAAGAGGACGAGCGCCACGAGCAGGGCTACCGCGGAGTAGAGGCCCGCGTAGAGCGCGGCCCAGCCCAGGTAGCTCCAGGGCACTGGTACGCCACCCACGACGGCTGCCTCGATCGTGAAGTGCTCCAGAACCGGGAGGATCGTCGCGAACAACTGCCCCACAAAACGCACGATCGCGATCTTTCCCACGCTCGACTGCACGATCAGCGGTACCAGGTGGCCGAGCGCGTAGACGGTGAAGCAGATGATCAGGTTGGGGACAATGCCCAGCCGCGTGGAGACCGCGAGACTGACCGCCGCCAGCAGGATCGTTTCCAGAAGCGAGAGCACGAGGCCCGGCACCACGGTGATCATCTCATCGGCGCAGTCACGCCAGATCGGGTCGAGCTTTGCCCCTTCGCGGGCGTCGTAGACCACCTTGAGGCTCGTCGTGGCGAGCAACACGGTGCCGAGAATCATGAATACGAGCAGCGCCACCAGCACCAGGCCGGCGAACTTGCCGAGGATGAATTGCGGCCGGGTGAGCGGCTTGGAGAGCACGGTCAGCGCGGTCCGGCCCTCGATCTCTTCTGCCACCGACACGCTCGCGGTCCAGACGACCACCAAGAGCGCCAGCACCTTGATGAGCGTGAGCCCGCTGTCCTTCAGCATCTTCACGTCTTCGCCGAAGGTGTTGTAGGGGATCACGATGAACGCCAGCAGCACCACCAGGCCCACGATCAGCGCCACGGCGAAGATCGGCTGCCCAATTGCCTCCTTCGTGGTCGCCGAGGCGACCGCCGCGATCCGCCGCGGCACGAGGCGGAACAGACCATAGAGCAGCGACAGCGTCAGCAGGGTGACCACCGTCCATGGCAGGATCGCCGCCTGCGGGAACTCGGGAATGAGTTTCCAGTTTGCGGTCAGTTGCACCGGCTTGTCGGAGGCGTTGGTGGCCTCCAGTTTGGCGCGGGCGCCGAGAAACGGATTGGTGTTGCCCTCGACGCGATTCCAGGTCCACCGGTTGCTGTTGCTGGCGTCAAGTTCCACGTCGGGCACCTTCGAGAGCGCGAAGCCCTCGATCGGCTGCTGCGTGCGAACCACCAGCGGCGCGTCGCTCTCAAGCTCCAACGTTGCGAGTTCCTGCGGCCTCAGGTCGAGCGCGATTTCCTGGAGTGTGGCGCCGGCCGGGACCGTTGTGCTGACCGATACACTGTCCGCCGACGACAACCGGACGAGCGATCGCCAGATCTGGCCTATAGGAACGAGCGGGGCACATGCGACCGCCACACCGGCAAGCGTCAGCAGGAGCCACGCCATCGGTCCGGCGAAGCCATCCCGGAGGCTCGTGCGGGCCTCTGCGGCCGCCCGCGGCGACACCACCAGAAGGATGGCCCAGACGAGTGCCAGCACGGCGAGCGTGATCAGGGCACCGACGCCGAGCAGCCAGATGGACGGAACGGCAACCAACCAACGATTGGCGAAGAGGGGGATCATGGCAGTCTGTTAAGAATGGGAAGGAGGCCTGTGAGGCGTGGCGTCGATGTGACAATCCGCCCCCGATTGTGCGGTCCGTAATCCGCCAACAAGATTATGCCGGGGCGGTGGCTTGAGAGGAAGCCTCCGCTCCGGAAGGCCCTGCCAAGACAGTCACGCCGGGGCCATCCAGTGGCCACCGGGCAAGGACCCGCTGCAGGTCGTCCACCGTCAGATCCTCAACGATCCGCAGGTTGTCGGCCACCGACCGGTAGATTCCGCCATGGGCCCATTCGAGCCCGACGTGAAACAGCCGCCGGCGAGGCCGTTCGCCTTCCAGCACCACCCGCCCGGCCAGCTTGTTGCGGGCCTGGGAGAACTCACGCCGGCCAATGCCCTGGGTGGCCGCCTCGCGGTAGACCTCGAGAATGCGCGACAGCAGGGGATCGACGTCGGCCGCGTCACAGGAGAGTTGCGTGATCATCAGGCCGGCGTCGAGGAAATCGTGATGGTGGCACGAGGCATGTTCGGCGGCACCGGAATCGACCATCGCCCAGTAGAGCCGGCTCCCTGAGTCGTCGCCGATTACCACGGACAGCAGCTTGGCGGCGAAGCGGTCGTCGTCGTCGCCAGCCGGGCCAGGCGACATCCGCACGGCGTAGGAGAGCGTGGCCGTGGGGCGGACGATCTGTTCGAGGTGGGCGGTGACCAACGCCGTCATCGGCACGCGGCGGTCGGGCACATCCCGTGGCTCCCAGTTGCCGCAGAGCCGCTTGGCCGATTCCACCAGGGCCGGGAAATCGACCGCACCCGTTGCCGCGAGTACGATGTTTCCCGGGCTGTAGCGGCGGGCGTGGTATTCCCGCATCGCCTCCACAGGCAGCGACTGGATCGATTCCACGGTGCCAAGCACGCTGCGGGCCAGCGGGTGTCGCCCGAAAAACGTGGCCCGGCAGCGGTCGTCCGCGCCAAACGGCGGCTGGTCGTCATACATCCGGATCTCCTCCAGGATGACGAGCTTCTCCGTCGCGAAGTCCTCCTCCCGCAGGGCCGGCCGCATCATGCGGGCCAGCAGATCGACCGCCTCGTGCTGCTGCGACGGCAGCACGGCGGCATGGTAGACGGTGTCCTCCTCGCTGGTGAAGGCGTTAGCGCTGGCGCCCATCCAGTCGAACCGCCGGTTGATCTCTTCGGCCGACAGGTCGTTCGTGCCTTTGAAGACCATGTGTTCGAGAAAGTGGCTCGCGCCCCACAGGTCGTCGCTCTCATCGCGGGCGCCGGTGCGGACGAAAAACCCGATGCTCGTGGAGAGTGCGCCGTCGGTCACCTCGGCGATGATCTCGAGGCCGTTGTCGAGGCGTTCACGCAGAAACCGCATCACGCACCTCCAGGGCTTCCCGGCCGAGCGAGACGACCGACAGGTCGTGGATGGGGTGTTTCTCCAGCCATTCCTCGATCGACCGCACACTGAGGCGGTCGTAGCGATCGAGTTCCTCGGCCAGCGTGCGCACGGTGCCGAGGTGATACCACTGCCGCGCGATCGCGCCGGCCCGGGCCGCGCTCGACTCCTGCTGCATCACCAGCGCACTCTTCGCCCGGGCCTTCACACGCTCCAGTTCTGCTTCCTGGATCGTGCCCGGCAGGCGGTGGATCTCGGCGAGCATCACGTCGAGCGTCTCCTGCGCCCGCGCCGCCGTCGTGCCCGAATAACACACCGCCATGGCGAAGTCACGGTGGGTTTGGTAGCCGGCGGAGACGCTGTAACAGAGGCCGCGGCGTTCGCGGACCTCGGAAAACATTCGCGAACTCGAGCCGCCGCCAAGGACCGCCAGCGCCGCCGTGGCCTCGTAGGAATCGTCTGAGTGGTAGGGGGGCGCCGACCAGGCCAACGCGATGTGGGTCTGCTGCGAGTCGTGCGGCACATGCTTCACCCGGGGACCACGAGGTCCTGTCGCGACCGCCTCTGCGGCTCCCGTGGTCCAGTCGCCGAAGAGCTGCTCGATCCTGGGCACGAAGTCGCTCCAGTCGATGCGGCCCGCGATGGCGATGATCGCACCGCGCGGCCGCACGTGGGCGGTGATGAAGTCGCGGACATCGCCAACGGAGAGCCCCTCCACGTCAGCCGAGAGGCCTTCGGATGGCATGCCCCAGGGGGATGGATAGTGGATTTCCCGCAGGGACAGGATTGCCCGATGGGCGGGATCGTCCTCGGTGCCGGCCAGATTTTGAAGCACCATCTGCCGGGCGTTTTCCAGTTCATCCTCCGCGAGGAGCGGCCGTCGGAGAATGTCGGCGTAGATCGGCAGGGCGTCGGAAAGTTGCCTGGCAACCATGGCGCCGGAAAAACTCGCGTGGCTCATCGAGACGGCCTGGGCCCACTGCACCCCGGCCCCCTCGAGATCCTCGACGATCTGGCGGCTGCTGCGGCTGCCAGCGCCACGGAGCATCATTTCCCCCGAGAGTGTTGCCAGCCCGCAGCGTCCTCGGCCGTCGTGGATGGCACCGGCCGGGGAATGAAAGGCCACCGCCACCGATTCGAGGCCGGGCAATTCCTCACCGAGCAGCACGATGCCGTTGTCGAGTGTCGTCGAGAAAAGGGTCTGCTTCACAGTCACCGTGGCCAAGGCAGGATCAGGACACGGCCGCACTCGCGGCGGACACGCTCTGCCCCACCGGGGCCGACATGGCGTCGATTCCGGCCGGGCGTTCGTCCACCGTGCAGCCATCCACCACTTTGTACACAGTTCTGGAGCGACGGAAACCCAGACGCTGATACAGGCGAACGGCGCGGCAATTGTCGGCCGTCACCTCCAGTGAGCCCACCCGCAGTCCGTGCTGGCGAAACCCCTCGAGAGCCTGCGCGATCAGGCAGGTGCCGAGTCCCAGTCCGCGGTGGCCCGGCACCACGCCGATGTTTTGAATCAGGCCAGACCCGCCCGTCGCGGCGACGCCCTGGATCGTGCCACACCACTGCAGGTCTTCCGGTGATCGCCCAAACGCGATGAGCCAGGTCGCATGCGGCAGAAATCCCGGTTTATTCCGGATTTCCCGCATCAGCCGCCGACAGCCTTCGAAGCTGCCCAGGCAGGGAAACACCAGCGCATCGATCTCGTCGCGGAAGGACCGGAACTTCGCGCGGGCATGGACGTCCACGAGGGCCTCGTTCCAGGGCACGAACCGGTAGCCGGGCCGCAGCGGGGCCGGCTGTCGTGGCACCGTAAGGTCCACATCCATTCGAAACCGCTTGAAGTAGGTCGAGTCCACTGTGTCGCTCCGGGGCGGGTGAGATGCTTCGAACTTAAGAATACGCTCAGTTTTGGTCAACGCTTCGGTCGGCTGGGATTGCCAATATCGCCAGCAAATGCTATGTTTTGGTGAATCAAAAAATGTTTTTTGACAGATCAAAATCGTCGTTTTCGGCATCCCTGCTCAGCGTGGCGGTCGCCGCACTCGTCGCGATCACGATGCCACCGGCGCGGGCAGAGCAGCCGGCCGCGACCGTCGTGGCGACGACGACGATCGTGGCGGATCTCGTGCGACAGGTCGGCGGCGACAGGGTGTCGGTTGACTGCCTGATGGCGGCCGGCATCGACCCGCATTCCTACCGGGCTACGCCCCGCGATGCCGATCGGCTTTCCAGGGCGAAGCTTGTCGTCGCCTCGGGCCTGCACCTCGAGGGGAAGCTGTCCGAACTGCTCTCCCGACTCGCACGGCGGGTGCCGGTGACGGCCGTGGCCGACACGCTGTCCCGCGACCAACTCCTGCCAGTGGCCGACGACCTCTACGATCCCCACGTCTGGTTCGACGCGCGGCTCTGGAGCCGCTGCGTGCCTGCCGTCGTGGAGGCCCTCGCGAAGCTCGACCCCAGCGGTCGCGACCACTATCAGTCCCGCGGGGCCGACTTCGTGGCTCGCCTGGAAGCTCTCGACGAAAAGCTGCGGGAACGTCTCGCGACGATTCCCAAACCGCGTCGGGTGCTCGTTACCGCCCATGATGCGTTCCGCTATTTCGGCAGGGCGTATGACGTCGAAGTGGTGGGCGTGCAGGGCACGAGCACGGAGAGCGAGGCCGGACTCGCCGACATCAACCGGCTGGTCGATCTGATCGTCTCGCGAGGCATCCCCGCGGTGTTCGTGGAGACGAGCGTGTCGGACCGCAACGTCACGGCACTTCGCGAAGGGGCGCAGGCCCGCGGGCATGCGGTCGCGGTCGGCGGCCAGTTGTATTCCGATGCCCTCGGTGGCCCGGGCAGCGGTGCCGAGACCCTGGAAGAAGTTCTCGTGGCGAACGTTGAAACGATCCACGGCGGACTGACGGGAAAGCGGTAGCGACATGCAGCCGCCACCCCGTGAGCCAATCCTGGAATTCCACGACGTGACCGTCGCCTACGGCCGGCGACCGGTGCTGTGGAACATCGACCTCGCGATCGACGAGCCCTGTCTGTTCGGCATCATCGGGCCCAACGGTGCCGGCAAGAGCACGCTGCTGAAGGCGGCGCTGGGCCTCGTGCCGCTGGCTGGCGGCACGGTCCGTTTCTTCGGTCAGCCGTTCGCGGAGGTCCGTGGCCGCGTCGGCTATGTGCCGCAGCGGGAAACCGTTGACTGGGATTTTCCCGTCAGCGTCAGTGATGTCGTGCTGATGGGCACCTATGCCCGGCTCGGCTGGTTTCGCCGCCCGGGGCCGCAGGAGCGCGAGATCGCACGGGAGAGCCTCGCGCGGGTCGGCCTGGCCGATGTCGCGGGGCGACAGATCGGAAAGCTCTCGGGTGGCCAGCAGCAGCGGGTGTTTCTCGCCCGCGCGCTGGCCCAGCAGGCGGATGTCTACGTGCTCGACGAACCGATGGCCGGCGTCGACGCCAGATCGCAGGACCTGATCTTTGGAGTGCTTTCGGAACTCCGCGAAGCTGGCCGGTTGGTCGTGGTCGTGCACCATGATCTGCCGACCGCCGCCCAATGGTTCGACCGCGTGGCGCTCATCGACATGCGACTCGTGGCCGCCGGCCCGACGGCCGCCGTGCTCACGCCCCAGAACCTGGAGCGGACCTACGCAGGCCGGCTCGACCTGCTCGACGAACTGGGCCGGGCGGTCGAGGAACGGGGGCGGACGTCGTGACAGCCCCGGCAGGCATCGAGCCACTGTTTGCGATCTCCCACAACACGCTGGTGGTGGCCTGCGGCGTGGCTGCCGTGGGCTGTGGTGCGGGCGTCATCGGTTGTTTCGGCGTGCTGCGCAAGCGGGCCCTGGTGGGGGATGCCGCGGCGCATGCCACGCTCGTCGGCGTGGCGCTGGCCTTTCTGGCCACGGGCCGCCGCGATCTGCCGGTGCTGCTGGTCGGCGGATTCCTCTCGGGCCTCGCGGCGCTCGGTGTGCTCGTGCTCCTGCGGGTGTGCACCCGCACGCGGGATGACGCCGCCACGGCAATCGTGCTGAGCGTGTCGTTCGGCCTTGGCATCACGCTCGTCTCCGGCATCACGGCCCGCGGCATTCCCGGGGGTGCCGGCTTGGAGCAGTTTCTGCTCGGCCACACTGCGGCGCTCACGACTGCCGACGCGATACTGCTGGCCGCCGTGTCCGCGGCCGCTGTGCTGCTGCTGGTGCTCTCGCTCAAAGAGGCCACGCTCATCGCCTTCGATTCCTCGTTTGCCGCCGCCACGGGCTGGCCCGTGGCGATCATGGACTACTTTTTGGTGGCGCTGGTGGCGGTGATGGTGGTCGTGGGCCTGCCGGCCGCCGGCGCGGTGCTCGTCACGGCACTGGTCGTGATTCCGCCCGTGGCCGCCCGGCAGTGGACCGACCGCGTGCCGACGATGCTCTTGCTTTCGGGCGTATTCGGCCTGGCGTCGGCGCTGTTTGGCGTGGCGGTGAGCGCGGTCGTTCCCCGGCTCGCGACCGGTCCGCTGGTGGTGCTGGCCGCGGCGTTCATCTTTGCGGTTTCATTCGTGGGGGCCCCGGAACGCGGCTGGTGGGCCCGCCACCGCCGGGAGCGGTGAAAGATGATCAGCAGGGCCACACTTCATCGACCACAGTCGCCCGCATTGGTTCGCCGGCTGCGGCATGCTCGTCGCCGGCGGATTCTGCTACAGGATGCTCTCGGACGACGGGTCATCGCTCGTGAGTCGCAGAATTCACCGGCTCCTGCGCGTGCCTCCGACCGGCTCCTCAGCATCTGGAGATTTCATCTGCTGCGATTCCCCGGCGACAATCAATCGATGCCGGCGCCTGCGGGCTGATGTCAAACCAAAACAATGACGACCCTTTCCTTTTTCACCGATGGCGGCGGCATGCATGCCTGGGCGATCGCCACGGCGGCGATGGTCGCGGCCGGCTGTGCGCTGGTGGGCACGCTGCTCGTCGTCCGTCGGATGAGCCTCGTGGGTGACGCCATCAGTCATGCCGTTCTGCCTGGCATCGTGGTGGCGGTGCTCGCGGGCGGCAGGCTGGGCGGGCCGCTCGTGCTCGTGGGTGCCGTCGCGGCCGCGCTCCTCACGGTCTGGCTGACGCAGTTGCTGCGGTCCGAAGGCGGCCTCTCAGAGGATGCCGGGGCAGGGGTGGCCTTCACCACGCTGTTTGCGGTGGGCGTGGTGATCGTGACGGCTGCTGCGTCCCGCATCGATCTTGATCCGGCCTGCGTGCTCCACGGCCTCTTGGAACTGGTGCCGTTTGACACGGTGCCGATCCTGGGGGTCGAGGTGCCGCGGGCCTTCCTGACCGCCACGGTCGTTTTCGTCACGCTGGCGTTGACGGCGATCGCCACCTGGAAGCTGCAGGTGTTCACCGCCTTCGATCCCGGAGCGGCCCGGGCGGCCGGCGTGCCGGTGGCGGCGGTCACGACGGGGCTGCTCGTGGCCACGGCGCTGGCCACGGTGGCGGGCTTCGAGGCCGTGGGGGCGATCCTCGTCGTGGCCATGCTCGTCGTGCCGGCTGCGACGGCCGAACTGCTGACGCGGCGGCTCCATCGCATCGCCGTGCTGGCGATCCTTCTGGGCGTTGTGGCCGCGGCCATCGGCTACCTCGCCGCATGGCGGTGGAATACGACCGCCGCGGGCATGATCGCCGTCGTGCTTGGCATGCAATACCTCGCGTGCGTGCTCCTCTCGCCCGACGACGGACTCGTGGCCCGGCTCTGCAATCGTGGCTGGTTTGCCTGGCGGGTGGCCTGCGAAGACAGGCTCGCGGCGTGGTGGCGGGCGGAGGAAGCGGTGGCACGCGGAGATACCTTCCCGTCCGCCGAGGGGCCGACGCTCGGTGACCGCGTCGCGGACGTCTGGCTGGCGATCACGGGCCGTGTGTCGCGGGGCCCCCGCGGCTGGACGCTCTCCGGTCGCGGCCGCGAACAGGCGGACATGGTGGTGCGATCGCATCGGCTCTGGGAGTCGTGGCTGGGGCGGCATGCCGAACTCCCGCTCGATCATCTCCACCCGCCGGCCGAGTGGATCGAACATCACCTCGGGGCCGAGGTCCGACGGCGAATCGAGGCGGAGGTCGGCACGCAGGCCAGCGATCCGCACGGCCGAACGATCCCGCCCGAGCCGTAAACACGGCAAGGCTCGGCATCGTGCCGACCTTGCCTTGGCGGGCCCCGCCCGCTGGTACTTACCCGGCCCTCCGGGCCTAACGCTGGCCGAGAACACCCGTGCCCCGTCGCCGGAGTTGGTCGAGGGCGAGGTAGACCACCGGCGTCGTGAAGAGCGTCAGGCACTGGCTCACGATCAGTCCGCCCACGATCGCGATCCCGAGCGGCCATCGGACCTCCGCGCCCGGGCCTGTGCCGAGCGCCAGCGGCAGTCCACCGAACAGGGCGGCGAGCGTCGTCATCGTGATCGGACGGAACCGCAGGATGCAGGCCTCCACGATGGCGTCGGCGGCCTTCAGGCCTCGCGAGCGTTCGGCATCGAGTGCGAAGTCGATCATCATGATCGCGTTTTTCTTCACGATCCCGATCAGCAGGATGATGCCGATCAGCGACATCACGTTGAGCTCTTTGCC
>CANHCU010000027.1 GCA_947459185.1 Planctomycetaceae bacterium
CATCCTGCCCTTCGCTCACTCGATGCTGACTGCGCTTCGGCATCCTGCCTGCGCTGGTCAGCAACGCCGGCTCCTGGGGCGTGGGCACCCCCTCCCGTGACCTGATTCCACAGGATGGCCATGCGGTGCCTGATGACTGCTTCGCATGGATGCGAAGCGCAGCACCAGCAAACGGCGTTTGCCAAGCGCTGGCCGAGGACAGGCATCCGCCTGTCGGGGCGACAGGATGGTCGGTGTTTCCCGTACGCTGGCCGCCTGGATGGCGGCCTCAACGCCAGCGGGCGGAGCCCGCCAAGCGAAAATCGGCAGGATGCCGATGTTTCGCGTGAAGCTAGTAAGACCGCGCCAGGACGCTCCGCCCCGTCACCGGCCGGCCCGTGACGATGCAGGTGCCGGGATCGTCGTTGCCTTCCAGCGGAATGCAACGCACCGTCACCTTCAGGGGATCGAACATCGCCGTCACCGCCGGGTCGTCGGCCACGTGCACGTGGGCAAAGCCGCCCTGCACCGGGCTCCCCTTCTCCGCCGGCCGCTCGAAAAACTCCACCACCTCGGCGGTGCTGCCCAGCCGCACCGAGTGCTGATCGCGAAAGGCCTTCGCTCGGTCGAACATGCCACGCTGGATGTCGTCGAGCAACCCCGCCGCCTCAGCCACGAACTGGCCCAGCGGCATGGCCGCCCGCTCGCGGGGGCCGCGGTCGCGCCGCGACACGCTCACGGCACCGGCCGCCAGGTCGCGGGGACCTATCTCCACGCGGAGCGGCACACCCTGCTTCACGTGCTGCCAGACCTTGTCGCCGCCCCGCATGTCGCGGGCATCGATCCGCACGCGAATGGGCTCGTCGCCGAACCGCGCGTTGGAGAGTTCCGCCTCCAGTTGCCGGCAGCAAGCCAGCACGGCCGTCCGCTCCTCATCGGTGCGGTGGATCGGCAGGAGCATCACCTGCGTCGGCGCGATCCGCGGCGGCAGACAGAGGCCGTCGTCGTCGGAGTGCGTCATGATCACGGCACCGATCAACCGCGTGGACACGCCCCACGACGTTGTCCAGCAGAACTCCTCCACGCCGCTCGAGTTGGAAAACTTGATGCCCTGCGCCTGTGCGAAGTTCTGGCCGAGGAAGTGTGACGTGCCGGCCTGAAGCGCCTTGCCGTCTTGCATCATCGCCTCGATCGAAAAGGTGTCCACGGCGCCGGGGAACCGCTCGCCCGAAGGTTTGGGACCCTTGAGCACCGGCATCGCCAGGTCACGTTCGGCGAAGGTGGCATAGACGTCGAGCATCCTCAGGGTCTCCTCAACCGCCTCGTCGCGGGTGGCGTGGGCGGTGTGCCCCTCCTGCCAGAGAAACTCCGCCGTCCGCAGGAACAGCCGGGGCCGCATCTCCCACCGCACGACGTTGGCCCACTGGTTGATCAGCACCGGCAGGTCCCGCCACGACTGCACCCACTTCGCGTACATCGCGCCGATGATCGTCTCGCTCGTCGGCCGCACGACGAGCGGCTCCTCGAGTTTTCCCGTGGGGATCAGTTTGCCGTCGGGCCCGAGTTCGAGCCGGTGGTGCGTGACGACGGCACACTCCTTCGCGAAGCCCTCGACATGCTTCGCCTCCTGTTCCAGATAGGAGAGCGGAATGAAGAGCGGGAAGTAGGCATTCTGATGTCCCGTCGCCTTGAACATGCGGTCGAGGATGGTCTGCATCCGTTCCCAGATGGCGTAGCCGTGCGGCTTGATCACCATGCAGCCGCGGACTGGCGACTGTTCGGCGAGGTCGGCCGCGCGGACGACCTGCTGATACCACTCCGGGTAGTCCTGACTGCGGATGGGCGAGATGGCATGGTCGGGCATAACGGGCTCCAGGGGCTGTGCGAGGCTTGAGGGCGGCGGGCCGAGAGGCCGCGGATTGTAGTCTTTCGCGCTGGCGGCGGGCATCGTCGCATCCGATGCGGGAGTTTTTCCAGCGTCTGCTAGACTCCCGGCTCCCGTCATCCTCCACGGCCCTCTCGAGCCCACGCATGTCCACTGCCCCATTCCCCGGCCGCGATGCCGACCCGCACGGTGGATCGTTGGCGTCCAAGGGGCCCACCCGCCGCGGTGGCTCAGGCCGCAAGCGGATCACGGAACTCGCCGGCGGAGCCCAGATTGAAGAGGTGTTTCTGGCGACGCGGAAGCAACTGCGGCCCAATCGCAACGGTCAGCTCTATCTGCAGGTGGAACTGGCCGATCGCAGCGGGGCCATCACCGGCCGCATGTGGAACGCCTCCGACGACGATTTCGAAGCCTTCGACGAAGGAGATTACGTCCGTGTCGAGGGTACGGTGCAGCTCTATTCGGGAGCCTTGCAGATCATCATCACGGCGATCGGCCGGGTCGATCCGCGGTCGGTCGATGAGTCTGAATTCTGCGTGCTCTCGACGGCCGACATCGAGCGGCTGATGGGTGAGCTGACGGGTGTGCTCGGGACGATCCGCTCCGAGCCGATTCGCCGCCTGGCAGACGAGGTGCTGGCGGATGCCGATCTGATGGCCGCGTTCAAACGGAGCCCCGCGGGGGTGAAGCAGCACCACGCCTACGGCGGCGGACTGCTCGAACACGTCGTCAATCTGCTGCATCTGGCCGATACCGTGGCGCCGCGCTATCCCGCGGTCAACCGCGACCTGCTGCTCGTGGGCGTGCTCCTGCACGACATCGGCAAGACGCTGGAACTCGAGAGCGAACGGGGCTTTTCCTACACCGACGCCGGCCAGTTGCTCGGCCATGTGCTCCTCGGGCTGGAACTGGTGGACGAGAAGATCCGCGCAGTCGAGGACCGCACGGGCAGCGTGTTCGATGCCGAGACAGCGATACGGATCAAGCACATGATCGCCAGCCACCACGGGGAATATGCATTCGGCGCCCCCAAGCTCCCGATGACGCTCGAAGCGATCGCCCTGCACCATCTGGACCAGCTCGACGCGCGGATGGCGGGCACGCTGCAGTTGATGCAAAACGAGGCCGCGCTCGACGGCGGATGGACGCAATACCACGCCAATCTGGGCCGGAAGTTCTTCAAGGGCCGCGGCTGACGCCGTCGGCCTGGAAAGGCGTTGCAGGTGTCTCATGGGCCGGTTCCGCCCACATCGCGATGGTCGCCCGCGGCAGTCGTCCGACGGAACGGGCGGTGCCTCCTCTTCGGAATCGTCTGCTGGTGGAGGCCGTGAACCGCAACGGCACGACGTGGTTGGCATCTTTCGGCGTGCGGCCGGGGGCTACGGATTTGTCAGGCCGCTGGAGGCAACCGCCGGCGACCGCTCGGGTGACGTTCACATCTCGGCGGCCTCCGCCCTCGATGCCGCCACCGGGGACACCGTCCGCGTGCGGCTCGCCCGGGGACGCGATGTCCGTCGCCCCGGGCCGGCGGGTGAGATCGTGGAGGTCGTCACGCGCCGCACCACCCGCTTCGTGGGCAGCTATTTCGAGGCGGCCGGCAGCGGCTGGGTGCGGATTGACGGCACGAATTTTGCCCGGCCGGTGTCTGTCGGCGATCCCGGTGCCAAGGGGGTTCGCGAGAACGACAAGGTGGTCGTGGAGATGGTGCGATTCCCGTCGCACCTCCGCGAGGGTGAAGGCGTGATCGTCGAGGTGCTCGGGGCCGCCGGCGAGGCCGGGGTCGATACGCTCACGGTGATCCACGAGTTTGCCCTGCCCGGCCCGTTTCCCGAGGGGGCGCTCGCCGAGGCCCGCCGCCAGGCGGAGCGATTCCGGGAAGAGGTGCCTGCCGGACGGCGGGATCTCACCGACCGCGTGATCGTGACGATCGATCCGGTTGACGCCCGCGACTTCGACGACGCAATCTCGCTGGAGCGGATCGACCGGGGCCACTGGCTGCTCGGCGTGCACATCGCCGATGTCTCGCACTTCGTCGAGGAGGGATCGCCGCTCGATCAGGAGGCCCGCGCCCGTGGCACGAGCGTCTATCTGCCCGACCGCGTGATTCCGATGCTGCCCGAGATCGTCTCCAACAATCTGGCCAGCCTGCAGCCGGATCGGGTGCGGTATGCGCGGACCTGCTGGATCGAGTTCTCGCCCGAAGGGATTCCGGTGCATGCCGAGGAGGAGCGGTCGGCGATCAAAAGCCAGCGGCGGTTCACCTATGAAGAGGTCGATCTGTTTCTGGCCGACCCGGGGACTGCTGCCTTGGAGATGACTCCGGCCGTGCGGGCGTTGCTCGGCCGCATGCGGGATCTGGCACGGATGCTCCGCAGCCGGCGGATGGCCCGCGGATCGCTTGAGCTCGCGATGCCCGAGGTGAAGATCGATCTCGATCGCGACGGCCGCGTGAGCGGCGCGCATGTGGTGGAAAATACGGAGAGCCACCAGATCATCGAGGAGTTCATGCTCGCCGCCAACGAGGCCGTGGCCGGAATGCTGGCTGCGGCGGGCTCCGGATTTTTGCGGCGGATCCATCCCGCCCCCGATCCCCGCAAGCTACGGCAGTTGACGGAGTTCGTCTCGGAACTCGGCTTCGAGGTGGACACGCTCGAGAGCCGCTTCGAACTCCAGCGGCTGCTCGACATGGCGAGGGGGCGTCCCGAGGAGCATGCTGTTCACTACGCCGTGCTCCGCAGCCTCTCGCGGGCCGTCTATGGGCCGCAGGAGGATGGCCACTATGCGTTGGCCAGCGACTGCTACTGCCACTACACATCGCCCATCCGCCGCTATCCCGACCTCACCGTCCACCGGGCGCTCGACCTGCTGGCCCGCGGCCGCCGTGCGGCGGCCGAAGGGCTGCCGCGGCTGGGCGAAGAATGCTCGCTTCTGGAACGTCGGGCAGAGGCGGCCGAGCGGGAGCTCGTGAAGCTCAAACTGCTGCTCTTCCTCAGTTCCCGCACGGGCCAGGAGATGGACGCGGTGGTCACCGGCGTCGAGTCGTTCGGTCTGTTCGTGCAGGGTCTTGAACTGCCCGCCGAAGGGCTCGTCTCGCTCGAATCACTGCCGGACGACAGCTACCGCTACGAACGCGTCAGCCACACGCTCATCGGCCGGCGGGCCGGCAACTCCTTTCGGCTGGGCGACCGGGTCCGCGTCACGGTGTTTCGCGTCGATCTGGATCGGCGAACCCTCGACTTCCGCCTCGTCGAACGCGGGGGCCGCTTCCGCCGTCGCGCCGGCCGTGCTCCGCAGTCGCCCGGCAAGACCGCCAGCACGAACACGGGTGCGAAAAAGTCACATAAAAAATCACAGGGGAAGTCGTCCCGCACGCCAGCCGCGGGGAAGTCGGGCAAACGCGCCGGCAAGAAGCGGCGCAACCGCTAAAGCGGTATCACTGGCAGGTTTGCTGGGCTTTCCTACAATCCGGCCTTCGATGCCGTGCCGCTACGAGCTCCCCTCCTGAAAGAACCCACGTGTCGCAGTCGCCTCTCGAAACACCCTTGCTTCTTGAAACACCTTTGGTTGACTGGCACGTCGCGCACGGCGGGCGCATGGTTGACTTTGCTGGCTGGCGGATGCCCGTTCAGTATGCGTCGATCGTCGAGGAGCATCTGGCCACCCGCCTGGCCGCGGGCATCTTCGACGTGTCGCACATGGGACGGCTGACGATCGGCGGTACCGCCGCGGTCGGGTGGCTGGAGTCACTGCTGACGCGAAAGGTGGCGGGAATCGATGTGGGCCGCGTGCGCTACACGCTGATCACGAGCGACGCGGGCGGTCAGCCGGTCGTCCTCGATGATGCGCTCGTCTCCCGTGATGCCGACGCAGCCGACGGGACGGAGCGGCTGGCACTGGTCGTCAACGCCAGCAATCGGGATCGTGTCGTCGCCTGGCTCACCAGCTGCCTGCCGGCCGCCGGCGTCACGTTTGCGGATCGCACGCTGGAGACCGCCATGATCGCCGTGCAGGGGCCACTGGCGATCCAGATCGTGGGCAGTCTGTGCACTCCTGCCGATGCGTCCCGCATTGCCGGCTTGGGCAACTACCGCGCGACGTCGGCGGTGGTCGCGGGGCATGTCGCCGCCGTGAGCCGCACCGGCTACACCGGTGAGGATGGCGTGGAACTGGTGGTCGATGCCGCGGCGGCCACGCCGGTCTGGGAGGCCATTCACGCCGCGGGTGCGCCGCTCGGCCTCCGTGCCTGCGGCCTGGGCGCCCGCGACACGCTTCGCCTGGAGGCCGGCATGCCGCTCTACGGCCACGAACTGCGGGAAGACTCCGACCCATCTGCAATCGGCCTCGATCTGGCGGTCAATCTGGAAGGCCGGAGCTTTCCGGGGGCGGGCCACTATGGCGGTCTGCGAAAGCATCCGGCCGGTCGCGTGCGGGTTGGCCTGACGTTCGACTCCAAGCGGAGTGCCCGCGAAGGAGACGCCGTCATGCAGGGGAACAGGCAGGTCGGCGTTGTCACCAGTGGCAGCTTCGCACCGACGCTCGGGACCGCCGTCGCGATGGCGATGGTGGATCGCGACGTGGCCAGCCCGGGCACCCCTGTCGAGGGCGTCATCCGCGATTCCCGGCAGCCGGCCGTGGTCACCCCCCTGCCCTTCTACCAGCGGGACAAGCGGCGGGCATGATGCGGTATGATCGGGGCCTCGCCCCGATCGGGACGGAGGCGACAAGAACCAACCTTTTTCCGTGCATAGTCATCGTTCCTGAGGAGCATTCCATGGCAGCTGATCTGAAATTCGCGAAAACGCATGAATGGGTTCGCCCCGAGGCGGACGGTGTGCTGACCGTGGGCGTTTCGTCCTATGCGGTCGAGGCGCTCACCGATCTGGTGTTCATGCAACTGCCCGCGGTTGGCAGAAAGGTCAAGGCTGGCGAATCGTTCGGCGAGATCGAGAGTGTCAAGGCGGTCAGCGATCTCTACGCGCCCGTCTCCGGTGAAATCGTCGAGGTCAATGCGGCCCTGCCTGGCAAGCTTGAAACGCTCGGCAAGGATCCCTACGGCGAGGGCTGGGTGGTACGGATCAAGGCCGACAACCCCGCAGAGATGGACGGGCTGCTCGATCGGGCTGCCTATGACTCGCTCGTCGGCAGCCAGCCCCACTGATGGGCTCACCTTGAACACGCTCACGATCTGGTGGGACGCCGCGGCAGACGGCCCGACCAACATGGCCGCCGACGAGTGGCTGGCTGCCGAGGCCGAACGCCGCGGCAGCCTGCTGCTGCGGTTTTATGGCTGGACGGAAACGACCATCTCGTTGGGCGGCTTCCAGAAGATCGACGAAGCCCGGCAAATGGACGCGATTCGTGGCGTGCCGCTGGTGCGGCGGCCCAGCGGCGGCGGGGCCATCGTCCATGGCAGCGACCTGACCTATGCGGCCGCCGTGCCCAAGAGTCATCCGTGGGGGGCTTCGCCGCAGGTCTTCTATGACGCCCTCCACGGCGCCATGGTGGAGACGCTTGCGGAGCATGGCATCCGAGCCTGGCCGCATCCCGCGGACGCTCGTTCTCGGCATGACGAGTCGCTGTTCTTCTGCTTTGACCGTCGAGCCACCGGCGACCTGGTCATGGCGGGGCCTGCATCAGGCACGGTCAGCAAGATTATGGGCAGTGCGCAGCGGCGGCTCGCCGGCGTCGTGCTGCAGCATGGCAGCCTGCTGCTCCGCGGTAACACCGCCGTGGCCGGTTCGGCACGGCATCCGGCCGTGAGTGACATCGTGGTCGGACAGTCGGTGCCTGAGGAGACAGCCCTCTCGCGAGCCTGGGGGGCTCGAATTGCTCATGGCCTCGGGGTCGCCGTTCGCGAGGAGGAGGCCCCTTTTGTGAGGGGTTGCGACCTGGAGCGAGAGGCCTTCTCGTCGCGATTTCGCGACGATCGGTGGACGGCCCGCCGATGATGAACAGAGCGGATAACGGTCAGACGATCGATGAGTCGCGGTCGCAGGAGCGCGGATGCCGTTGGGCGATGGGAATGGATCCAGTTGGCACGAGGGGAAGCGGGATGTATCCTTTCCATTAAGTTTCTCTTGAGTGGGGTTCGCCGCAGGTTCGATCCGTCTCGGCTCGACTTGTCACAGTTCTTCCAGGGGTGGTGGTCTCCCGCCCTCGGAGTTCGGAGCACCGGTTCATGGTCGCGAAATTGATCGTTGCGTCCGGGAAGAGCGCGGGGCGTTCGATTACGCTCAAGCACGGCAAAATCTTGATTGGCCGAGCAGAGGAATGCGACATCCGCCCGTTGGGCGAGGAGGTCAGCCGCCGGCATTGCGCCGTGGTCGAAGAAGCCGGTGCGGTGACCGTCGAGGATCTCAAAAGCCGGAATGGCACCTATGTGAATGGTGCCAAGATCTCGGCCAAGGTGACCGTTGCTGATGGTGACATCGTTCGCGTGGGGCCGCTCGAACTGAAGGTGTCGTGTGCCGCCCCGGCAGCCGCCGCCCCGGCCGCCGCCGCCCCGGCAGCCGCCGCATCGATGGACGAGGTCTCCCGTTGGCTGATGGCCGACGATGAGCCTGCCGGAATGTTTGATACGACCAGGACGATCAGCACGGCGGATATCGCAGCCGCTGTGAGTCAGAGTGCGGGTCAGAATGGCGATGCCTCGTCAGTCAGTTCGGTGCCGGTGGGGGCAGAGCCGGTCGTGGCGGCCGGTGATTCATCGGTGTCGGCATCCGCCGCTCCGTCGGGAATCGACGCATTGATCGCGGCTCGGTCCCAGCCCGCCGGGCTGCCTCCAGAGGCGAGGGCCGCGAAGAGCACGAACTCGAAAGATGCTGCCGCCGAGGCCCTCAAGAAGTTCTTCGGGAAGCGGTAGCCGAAGCAGAAGACTCCGGCTAGGGCCTAATCGGGCCGCTCTGGTGCCGTTGAGACCGGTTGCGCGGGCTGTGCAGCCGCGATATTTTTCCCATTCGCGCCATCTTGCCTCGCTGGTATGGCGCATACTTCCTGTAGACCTTGCCCAATGAGCAAGCGTTCCCCAAATCACCGCCAGCCCCTCCTCCCCCCTCTCTTTTTTTTCAGGAAGACCCACCCCATGATGACCACCTCCGCCCTCCCGAAGCCCCCCTGCTCCAGCCGTCGTGCCGCCGTTGCCGCCGCCGCGGGTCGCACGAGCGGCCGACGTCGGCACGTCGATCCGACCACCTGCGAACGCGATTACCAGCCAGAAGAGCTGGAATTCATGCAGGCCGTCGAGCAGTACAAGCGGCAAAACGGCCGGCCCTTTCCGACCTGCAGTGAGCTGCTCGAAGTAGTCCGTTCCCTTGGCTACGTCCGCGTGACCACCGCCTGATCGCGAGCGACGGCAGCTCGGCTGGGGTTGTTGCGGAGGATCGCGGAGGCTACGGTTCTGCCCCCTCCCGCCTCACTCCACCGGATCTTCCCGGCTGGGCGGCGGGCTCGGAGGGCGACCATGCCCACGCCTGATCACCGCATCACCAGACCTGTTGTCCCGCGAACACCGCCCTGCTCTGCCGGCGCGTGCCTCTTCTTTTTTCTCGTGGTCTGCCTCACGGCCTGCGGCTGCGGTGGTATCGCCAGAAACGACAATTCGGCCGGCGTCCAGCTCTATCAGCAGGGCAACTATCTGGGAGCTGTCGATCATTTTCAGCAGGCCTTGGCGAAACAGCCGGGCAATGCGGACTGCTTTTACAACCTCGGGGCCACCTACCATCAACAGGCCAAGCTCTTCGGTCGCCCTGGGGACCTGCAGACCGCCGAGCAGTATTACCACCTCTGCCTGGCACGGAATCCCAACCACGAAGCCTGCCAGCGTGGGCTCGCCGTGCTCCTCGTCGAAGAAGAGAGACGTGACGAGGCGATGGCCCAGCTGCAGCAGTGGGCCCAGCGGCAGCCCGGCAACCCGAATCCACAGATCGAAATGGCCCGTCTGTGCCAGGAGCATGGCGATGTGCGGGAGGCTGAAAACCACCTGATCGACAGTCTGGCGATCGCCCCCAACAATCCCCGAGCGCTGGTGGCACTGGGCCAGATTCGGGAGTCTGAGGGGGATGCCTCGCAGGCACTCTCGAATTACAGCCGGGCTCTTGCCATCGATCCGAGACAGCCGACGGTGGCAACGCGAGCGGCAACGCTCTCGGCGGCGCAGGCGGGCACCTCCCGTCTGGCCGCAATGCCCGCTTCCGCCGTGCCCCTCTCGCCTGCGGGATACGTCGCCCCCACCCCGCCGGGAAACGTGTCCCGTTGACCCTGCCGCGGGTGGCTTTTATCCTGCCCTCTCGGCTACCCGGCTTTCCGGCCCAAGGTGCCGACCCTCGTCCACTTCCGAACGCCGGTTGCAGACAGTGAGAGGTGCGGGCAGGCCGGGATGGAGAACGAGCCAGTGACGGACCGCAGTGCCGGGTCGGCGACCGAACGTGTCTACAACTTTTCGCCTGGCCCAGCGGTCTTGCCGCTGGAGGTGTTGGAGCGGGCGCGAGACGAAATGCTCTCGCTCCCGGGGGTGGGCATCTCGGTGCTCGAGATCAGCCACCGCAGCCCGGCCTTCGATTCGATTCTCGAAGAGACGCTTCAGGGCCTGCGGCAACTGCTGGCCATTGGCGACGACTACGAGGTGCTCCTCATGCAGGGTGGGGCCAGCCTCCAGTTTTCGATGGTCCCGATGAACCTCCTGCGAGGTCGTCAGGCCGCTGCCGACTACATCATCACCGGCACCTGGGGCCAGACCGGCGCCAAGGAAGCGCGACGGGAGGGCAAGGTTCACGTGGCCTGGGATGGCGGTGCCACGGGGTATGACCGGCTGCCCGACGCCAAGGAGATCGGCCTCTCCGACAGCCCCGAGTATGTGCATGTCACGAGTAACGAGACGATTCAGGGCGTGCAGTGGAAGCATGACCCGGATGGCGGCGGGGCCCCGCTCGTCTGCGATTGCTCCAGCGACTTCATGTCGCGTCCGATCGCCGTGCCGAAATACGGTTTGATCTATGCCTGCGCGCAAAAGAACGCGGGAATCGCCGGCGTGACGGTGGTGATCATCCGCAAGGATCTGCTCGAGCGGTCCCGCGACGACCTGCCCACGATGCTCGACTATCGCACCTACGCCAAGAATGGCTCGCGGCCCAACACGCCGCCTGTGTTCGCGGTGTATGTGCTCGGGCTCGTCTGCCAGTGGCTCCGTGACAGCGTGGGCGGGCTGGCGGCAATGAACCGCCACAACGCCGCCAAGGCGAAGCTGCTCTACGATGTGCTCGACGCTTCGGGTGGTTTTTACGCCGGCCACGCGCGGCCCGAGTGTCGTTCAGACATGAATGTGACGTTCCGGCTGCCCGACGAGACGCTCGAAAAGGCGTTCATCAAGGGGGCCACGGAGCGTCGGCTCGTCGACCTCAAGGGACACCGTTCCGTGGGGGGCATCCGGGCCAGCATCTACAACGCGATGCCCGTGTCGGGAGTCGAATCGCTGCGGGACTATATGCTGGAGTTTCATCGAAGTCAGAGCCGCTAGCCGTTGGTGGACACCGTCTCCACCCTTTGCATCCTTGCCCTTTGTGGAAACCCGAATCCATGCCCTCGATCATCGTGCTCGACACGCTCAGTCCGGACGGCCTTGCGCTCCTCGATGCGGCGGCCGAAGCGGGCGTCACCTATGAAGTCGTCACCGGGCTCTCGGGCGCGGCATTGCGGGAGGCTCTGGCCCGCCACGATGGTGCCATTTGCCGCAGCGGCGTGAAGATCACTGCCGATTCGCTCACCGGCAATCACCGGCTCAAGGCGATCGTGCGGGCAGGCGTTGGCACCGACAACATCGACAAGGATGCGGCCACGCGGCAGGGCATCGTGGTCATGAACACGCCCGCTGGCAACACCGTCAGCACCGCGGAGCACACCTTCGCGTTGATCCTCGCTCTCTCCCGCAATGTGGCCGCGGCTGATGCCAGCCTCCGCCAGCACCGCTGGGATCGCAATAAGTTCATGGGCGCTCAACTGGCGGGCAAGACGCTCGGAATCGTCGGGCTCGGCCGGATCGGTCAGGCCGTGGCGAAGCGAGCGCTGTCGTTCGATATGCGGGTGGTGGGCTTCGATCCGTTTTTGTCGGCGGAGCGGGCCAAGGAGATGGGCATCGAACTGGTGGGTACGGTGCGAGGCATGCTGCCGGAGGTCGATTACCTGACCGTGCATACCCCTCTGACCGACGACACGCGGCATCTGGTCGGCATGGACGAACTGGCCATCCTCAAGCCGGGCGTGCGGCTGGTGAACTGTGCACGCGGCGGTATCTACGACGAAAAGGCGCTCGTCGAGGGGCTCAAGCGGGGCGTGATCGGCGGCGTTGCTCTCGACGTGTTCGAGCAGGAACCCTGCACTGACAGCCCGCTCTTTGACATGCCGGGCGTGCTCGTCACGCCCCACCTAGGTGCCAGCACCGAGGAGGCCCAGTCACAGGTGGCGGTCGAGGGCGTCGGGCTGCTCGTGGACTTCCTGTCCACCGGCGCTATTCGCCATTCGGTCAACTCCAGCCCCATCGATCCAGCCTCGATGGAAGGCGTGCGGGGATTTCTCGATCTGGCCTGGCGGCTTGGGCTGCTGCTGGCCCAACTCGAGGAGGGGCCGCCGCGATCCTGCTCGATCGCCTATCGAGGTGAGATCGCCTCGCGGAACACACGGCTCGTGACCGCGGCCTTCGCAGCGGGTCTGCTCGAATCGGCGCTCGAAGACGTGAACATCGTCAATTCAGAGGTGCTGCTGCGGGATCGGGGCATCGAGTTGGTGGAACAGAGTCGGACCGACCCCGGGGCGTTCAGTTCGGTCGTGGCGGTTGATCTGGTGTCCGGTGACCATGTGCACCGGGCGGCAGGCACGCTGTTTGGCCATTCCATGCCGCGGCTGGTGCAGTTGGAAGGGCATCGTCTGGAGGCCTATCTGGACGGAGTTCTGCTGGTGTTCACGCATCAGGACGTGCCAGGCATCATCGGTCGCGTGGGCAATGCCTTTGGCGGGCTGGGGGTGAACATCGCCCAGATGACCGTCGGTCGCTCGGCTCCCGGAGGCGACGCCATTGGTGTGTTGAATCTCGATCAGGAGCCGTCCCCCGAGGCCGTGGCGGCCGTTCTGGCCTGCCCGGGTGTCAGATCGGCCCGCGTGGTGAAACTGCCGCCCGCCGGCCAACTCCCCTTCTGGCTCGCGGCTTCCGCTGCGGCGGTGCGGCGGGCACCCGGGAAATAAGTTCCGGGCGTTCTGGCGAATGCTTCATGGCCGAATCCCCTGCCGCCGGTGACCGGTTTGATCGGTGGGTGAGCGACCATGTGGAGACTCTCTATCGTGTCGCCTTTCGCCTGTTGGGTGATCCGCACGATGCCGAGGACATCGTGCAGGATGCCTTTCGCTCGGCCTGGACGAGTCGCCATCTCTACGATTCCGCTCGCAGCGAGCGGGCCTGGCTGCTGGCAATCCTTCGCCGTCGGGCCGCCGATCACTGGCGGCGGTCGGGGACCAGGGTTCCGCCTGGCAGCGGTGAGCTTCCGCACCCGGTGGCACCTGCTGGCCGGGATCCGTTCGACGACGAACTCTCCTCCGCGATGCAACGGGCGCTCGACCGATTGCCCGAGGAACTCCGCGAGACGCTGCTGCTGGTGGTCGTCGGCGGCCTTAACCATCAGGAGGCCGCCGACCTGCAGGGCATTCCCCTGGGCACGGTGCTCTCCCGTGTCAGCAGGGCTCGCGTGCGGCTGCGGGAGTATCTGCTCGAAACGCCGCCGACTCCACAGGCCCTTCCGTGAGCGGTCCGCATCATCCTTCGCCCCACACCTGACCGCCGTATGAATCAGCACGACGACCACCAACTCGACGCGCGAGTGCGGGACGTGCCCGTGCCTGCCGGCATCGCCGACCGCGTCGCGGCAGCGGCGTTGTTCGATGACGTGGCGATCGATCGTCTGCTGGTTCATGTGTCCCTGCCCCCTGGCCTTCAGGATCGCGTCCGCCACGCGACGGCCGCCCTGCGTGCCGGGGGTGCGCTGCCGTTGTCACGACCGCCGCAGCCATTCCAACCAGCCGGGCCGCGAGGGCATGGCGGAGGCCCACTCCCGTCGTCTCCATGGCGGATACGGCTGTGGCCTGCGGCCCTCGATCTGCTCGCGAACGGCGGGGCCGTGGCGGCTGCGTTGTCGATCGTGGCGTTGGTGTTCTTCGCCAGCACTGCACTCTCGCGACGCTTGGCTGCGGTTTCGTCTCCTGTTTCGGCTTCTGGTCCGGTTCCGTCGCGTGTGGCGGTTCGCGGCCCGTTGCCGCAGCGGCCGGACTCCGCCCGCGGGATTCCCCGTGCGTCAGGGCCGGCGTTAGGCTTGGGCGACGCCGCCGGGGCTGCCGCAGGTGTCCGCTCGCCAACCGAGACCGAGATCGCAGGCGTCCGCTCGCCGACGGCCGCAGCGGCCGCCGTGACAGCTGTGGTCGATCCCGCGCATGCCGATGTCCCGCTGCCCAAGGCTGCGGCAACGACTGTCGAGGTGCGGGCGGCACCGGCCTTTCCCGCCGCGGCTGGTGGGGACCGCGGTGCGAGTACGGCCGGGATCCGCGCGGTATTTCTGCCCCTGATCGGCCGCCAGGTGCCACGCGTGCCCGGCTACGACATCGCCTTCGAGATGGCTCACGGCGAGTCACCCTTCGTCGATCCTGCGACGTTCGCGTCCCTCGCGGTCGATCGTCCACCTCTATCCCTCCGCACCGATTCCTACGACAACCTGTGCGAGCATGTCCGTCGCGATCGCGATCGCGATCGGGCGACGGGCAGGCGGCCGCGTCGGGGTGGGATGCCGACGGTGCGGACTGAGGACATCCTCGCCGCATTGCCGGCTCCCGCCGGGGACGGCGGCTCGTCAGGTGCAGGGCCGGGGCTTGGGCTGTCACTCTCCGCCATCCGTTCGTTGCGACCCGCGCCCGGCAGCATGCTTGTCGAGGTGTGTGTGACCGCGCCACCGCTCGAGTCTGCTGCCGACGCGTCAGGCCCGCTGGATACCATGCTCATGCTCGATCAGTCGGCCGGCCCGTTCGCATCGCTCTCGTGGCAGTGGCTGTGTCGGGGGCTGGGCCGCGTGATCAGCCAGATGCGGCCGGCCGATCGGGTTTCGCTGATCGTCTGCGGTGAGCGGCCCCGGCTCGTGGCTCTGCGGGCCGATGCCGCCACGCTTGCGGCACTGCTGCCCGAACTCATGCGTGAGCCGGTAACGCAATCGGCCGATTTTGACGCGGCGTTCCGGCTTGTCGCCACTCTCGGTCGACGCGAGGGGCGGCCGGATCGGATCGTGGCAGCGGCCCATGCCGACACCATGGAACGGTGCCGCAAGGAGGGCCACGCCGCATTCTCGGCCTGGCAGGCTGAACTGGCTGCAGCCACAAACTCCCCGGTGGGGCCGACGACTGCATTTGTGCTGATCGATCCGCAGGAAACCCTGTCGGCCGCCGGCTCCCTGCCGGAAACGGTCCCGTTGACGGCGGGGCCCGTCCCCGCCGATCCAGTCGCGATCGGCCGCCGTCTGGTGGGGCAGGTCTTCGGCAGTCCGACGCTCAGGGCGACCCGCTGTCGGCTCGAGATGACGTTTGATCCCGCTCGTATCGGTTCGTATCGCATCGTTGGCCACCGCCAGACTGCGGCCGACGCGTTGGCCAGTGTCGATCCACGGGGCATCGACCTGCATGCTGGCGAGACGATGCGGGTCGTGTACGAGGTTATCAGCCGGCCGGGCGGGGATGTTATCAGCCGGCCGGGAGTCCCCGGGCCGCTCCTCTCTGGTGGCGTGTCGGCCTCGCTGACATGGACGCCCGCGGGTGCCGGGCCGGACGGCCCGCTTCCGGAGCAGGTGGCGCGACGAGTGCTGGCCGACGCCGCCACGGCACCGGCCGATCCGCGTGTCGGCCTGCCCTCGCCGCGTGGCTGCGAACTACTGCTGGCCGTGGGGCTCGGCGAACTCGCGGCGGCATCCCTCCATGCCGAACCGTGGCGGCAGTCTGCCGCGGGAATCGCGGCGCTGGCGTCCCGCTGGCAGGCCCGGGGCGACGTGACGCCGATCGGAGGGCAACTCATCGACTGCCTCGAAAATCAGGGGATCATCCCGAACGCTACCGGCCGCTGAGACGAGGTCCTGATTCGGCCGTTCGCAGCGGCCGCCGGTTTGACGGCGGTCGCCCGCCTTCCCAGAATGCGTGTGGGGGTTCACAATGAGCCTCCGTGCTCGCTTCTCCCGACATGGCAGGGTGTGCTCCATTGGAAGGGGCATCGTGCCTGCCGCGGTCTTGTCTCGTTCCGCTCACCCCACGTGTGCCCGATCATGATCAGATGTCGTCAACGCCTGTGGCTTGCCCTGTTCGTGGGGGCCTCGGTCTGTGGTGTGGTGACCGATCGCGGCACCGCTGCTGAACCGTCGCAACGCTCGACCAAGGACATCGGCACGGCCCGCTTACTCGACGCGCTCGAGGAGCGGCAGATGCCTGATGTTGCGCTCTGGGTCCTTGAGCGATTGGAGAAAGACCCGGACGCTTCGCCGGAATTCAAGAAGGAGGTGTCGTTTCGACGGGCAGCGGCGCTCGTGGCCGCGAATCGGTCGGAGTCCAACGCCGCCAGGCGAGCCGAGGTGTACGACCGGGCGGGCACCGAGATCGATGCCTTTTTGAAAGACAGCCCTGAGGGCGAGCGGGCGATAGAGGCCTATCTCCAGAAAGGCAACCTGCTGATCGAACGCGGGCGGGCGAAGGTCGAGGAGTCGAAGCGGCCCGGCAAGGATGCTGCGAACCTGCGGAAGGAAGCCCTGCCCTTTTTCGACTTGGCGATCAAGGCGTTGGAGGGGCCTGTTCGCAAGGACAACGCCCCGATCGAGACCGTGGCCAACGCCGAAGACGCGGTGCTCAAACTCCTCCGCGAGGTGGATGCGTCGTTGAAGGAATTGCGCGGCGATGGCGCCGGCGACAAGAGTGACGCTGACAAGGATGCGGGGAAAGAGGGCGGCAAGCCGGCGGCCAAGGCGAAGAAGTCAGTCAGGAAGCCGGGCGCCGCGCGGCTGATGGGTGAATTGGAGCAGCGGCAGGACGAACTGCGGGCGTTGCTTCTGAAGACGCGGCTGTTGATTGCCGGCGCCTACTACGAAAAGTCCCGGGCGCTCGAGCCGAAGTCGAAGGAATGGGAGGCGACGCTCACCGAGTCCGCCAAGCAATACAAGGAACTCTACGAGAAATACCGGACCCGCGGGGCCGGGTTGTTCGCCCGGTACTACGAGGGCCGCAATTATGTGGTCCTTGGGAAACGACAGGATGCGTTGCTAGCGCTGGCCGACATCCGGACACTCGACGGGGACGGCATCATTCCCAGCCTGCGGGCCAAGGCGATCAATGCATCGCTTGAGTGCTGGCTGGAGGACAAAAAGTATGACGAGTTCGACGAGCGGCTGCAGAAGTTGGCGCTGGCGCCGCTCACTCCCGATCGCATCGACCACGACTGGCTCGGCATGAAGTATCGGGCGGCGCTGCTGCTCGAGAGGCGGGCCGCGTCCATTCCGGACAAGGAGAAGTCGAAGCGAACGCCGCTCCTGCGGGATGCCAAGCGGCTTGCCATGGAAGTAGCCAAGGCCAACAAGGATTTTGGCTCGGAGTCGAAGGCCCTGCTGGCCGAACTCGGCAAGCAGGTTCCCGATGATCTCGACGGTGGCGCGGCGACGTTCGAGGCAGCCATGGATTCGGCGCGGGCACGGCTCGCGGCGATGCAGTCGCGTCAGGCTGACCTGAAGCAGGCCGAGGCTGCCAAGAACGAGGCCGCGATTGATGCGGCCAAGAAGGAACTCGCGGCGGAGCGGACTCAGACGATCGCCAGTCTGCGGAGGGCGATGCCGCTGGCGGGGAGCGATGACCTCGAGGGACTCAACCAGGCCCGCTCGTGGCTCGCTTACGTGTTCTACGAGGATCGGCGGCTGCACGATGCCGCGACGCTCGGTGATTTTCTCGTCCGGCGGTATCCGAATGCGAAGGGCAGCCAGCAGGCCGCCCGCATCGCCATGGCCAGCTGGCAGCAGCTGCAGAAGCAGCCGGTGGCGGCCTGGGCGGATGAGGCCAAGGACAACTGCGTGGACACCGCCGAAGCGATCATGCGGACTTGGCCTGACCGGCCGGAGGCCGCCGATGCGGCCGTGATCGCCATCGCCGCCGCGACCGAGGCTCGGGAGCCGGAACGGATCGTGGAGATCATGGCGAAGGTGCCGGCGGCGTCGCCGCGGCGGCCCGAGGTGCTGTTGCGAGCGGGTGGGGCGCTCTGGAGGGAGGTTCAGGAGAAATCGCGATTAGACGAGGCCGCCCGTCCGCCAGCGGCGACACTGGCTGGTTGGCGGACACAGGCTGCGAAGGCGATCGATGACGGGCTGGCGGGAATGGCCGCGGGCGGCGGTCCGGCAGCCGTGAGCGTGGCCGCGGCGCTGGCTCGTGCCCAGATGGCGATGGAGGATGGCGACAACGCACGGGTGGCGGCCCTGCTCGAGCATCAAGTGTATGGGCCATGGACTGTCCTGAATGGGAGCGACCCGGCGTATGCACAAGGCCCGCTCGCCACGGCCACGGCCACGGCAGGCCTGCGGTATTTCATCGAGACCGAGCAGAGCGACAAGGCCGTACAGGCCATGAAAAAGCTCGAGCAGCTTGCCGGTGCCGCAGGGGCGGAGGCTTCCGCCAGGCTGACGTCGATGTATCAGACGATGGGCCGCGACCTGCAGTCGCAGCTGATGAATCTTGCCTCCGGTCCCACTGCCGGCACGCCGCAGGCGCAGGCCCGGGCGGCCGCCATTCTGACCGGCTTCGAAAAGTTTCTGGAGGGTGTTGCCAAGGACCCCAAACTCTCGTCGCAGATGTGGGCGGCCACGACCTACCTCAACCTGGGCTCGGGTGAGGGTACGGGCTCAGCCGTGCCGAAGGCCAAGGCGGAGGGGTATCTCGACAGGGCCGCCGCCATCTACGAAGGGCTGCTTACCAAGGGGGGGGGCGAGATCGCCAAGTTCGAGCCCTCGATTCGCTTGAAGATGGCAAACGTCTACCGTGAACGGGAAAAGTGGGATGAGGCGCAGAAGCACATCGACTGGATCCTCTCGGACAAGAAGCGACAAAACACGCTCGACTTCCAAACGCAGGCCGCCGAACTGCTCCAGCAGGCGGGGCTGAAAACGATCGACAAGGCGAAGCAGGCCGACTACTTCGGCAAGGCCATCAGCGGCTACAAGCGACGCGGAGACGCGGGCGAGATCTGGGGCTGGGGCTGGGCTGTCATCTCGAATCGCCTGGAGCAGCAGGCGTTTGCCGGTTCAGACGAAAAGGCGATGGAAGCCCGCCGGAAGTTTTTCCAGGCGCGATTGAACGCGGTCAAGTGCCGCATGGAAAAGGCGGAGGCCCTGCCGCAGGAGCGTGAGAAGGAGTTGCAGAAGGCGTTCGACTACATCGAGATCACCTTCAAAATGCATCCGGAACTGGGCGGGCCCGATACGAAGAAGGCGTTCGACAAGCTGCTCAAGGAGATCGAGAAGCGGCAGAACAAGCCTTCCCGCGGAGTCGATGGATTGAAACAGGCTGCCGAAGCCGCGGCTGGCTGACCGGATCGGGCGCGATGATCGGACTATGAAGGCCACAACAACCACAACCAATCAGGCATGGATACAGGCATGACTACAAGCTCGGAGAACAGCATGACGACGAGAGCAACGGGGCGTGTCGGCTGGAAGCGTTGGGCTCGGGACACCATGCCCGCAGGTCTCGTGATCGGGGCCGTCGTCCTGGCGATCGTGTCTCCTGGGGCGGCCTGGGGACAGGCTGCCGACCGGGTGAATCTGTTCGGCGGCACGAGCGTCTCCGGGAGGGTCGTAGCCGTGTCCCCAGTCGGCGTCGATGTGGAGAACAGCGACGGTGATGCGCAGAAGGTGGCGATCGAGACAGTCCGGGAAGTTCAGTTTGGCGCGGAGCCGCAGTCGCTGAAGAATGCCCGTGCAATGCTGCTCCGCGGCCGCGGCGCTGACGCCAGGGATGAGGTTGGCAAGATCGAGGCGGATGAGCTCGACGGCGCCGAGCCACTTGTGTTGGCCGAGGTTGATTTTGTCAGGGCGGCTGCCGCTGCGCAGGCCATGCTCGAGGCCGGCGGCGACCCTGTCGTAGCGGCCAAGACGGTGGTTGACTATCTCGCGAAGCATCCAAAGAGCCACCACTTTTTCCAGATGCAGGAACTGCTCGGCGATCTGCACGCCCGGGCTGGAAAGCCCGCGGAGGCTCTCGCTGCCTACCAGCAGCTCGACAGCGGCCCCCCCGGCATGAAGGTTCGTGCTGCGTCGGCCAAGGCAGCCATGCTGCTTGCTCAGGGCAAGCCCGATGAGGCCATGGCGGAGTACGATGCCGCCATCAAGCTGGCGGGCAGCGACAAGGCGAGCCAGCCGCAGAAGCGGTCGGCTGAGTTGGGCAAGGCCAAGTGCCTGTCGTTGCAGGGCAAGCAGGATGCGGCCATCGAGATGGTGCTCCAGATCATCAAGGATTCGGGTCCCGAGGAAAAGGAACTCTTGTCACGGGCCTACAACGTTTTGGGGGGAGCCTATCGGTCGGTGGCCGGCAGGGAGCAGGATGCCCTGATCCAGTTCCTCACGGTTGACCTGGTCTACAACACGCTGCCGGAGAGTCACGCCGAGGCGTTGTTCAACCTCGGCGAGTTGTGGGACAAGGGCAGCAATCCTGAACGGGCCCGGGAGGCTCGGCAGAATCTCAAAGCGGCCTATCCGGCCAGCCCTTGGGCTGCCAAACTGGAGGCCTCCAAGTCCTAGCCGATTGACGGAAAATGCCGCCGGCGCTTTGCAGCCTAAAGGGGTGCGAGGCTACGCTGTGGCGAAGCACACGATTCATTCCCGAGGAGTTCATTCATGCAGTGCAGCGTTACCAATGACGGCCGAAACCACGCGAACAGCCTTGCTTGGCGAGGGGTCGTGCGTTGCCTGCTGATCGTCGCCTCGGTGCTTCCCAGCTCGCTCCTTCCCTGGGCGGCAGCTGTCGTGCCGGCGATCGCATGGCCTGTGGTGGCTAGCGCCCAGGATGAAGCTGGCGATGCCCCCGCCGACGAGGCGGCCGAGCCGGAGGGCGAGAACATGCTTGTCTTCTATTACAAGGCGCTCGGCCTGCGGTACGTCATCGTATTTTTGGCGCTCTCGTTTGGACTGGTCGCCCTGCTCGTGATGTGCTTCATGCAGATTCGTCGGGCCGTCTTGATGCCGCCGGGGCTGAGCCAGGCATTCGAAGCACACCTCGAGAGCAAGGAGTATCAGCAGGCCTACGAGCTGGCCAAGACCGACGATTCCTATCTGGGCCACGTGCTCGCTGCCGGGATGGGAAAGTTGCAGTCGGGGTACTCGGCCTCGGTGGAGGCGATGCAGGCGGAGGAGGGCGAGCAGGCGATGAAACTGGAGCACAAGATCAGCTACGTATCGCTCGTGGGTGCACTTGCTCCGATGTTCGGGCTGCTTGGCACGGTGGACGGGATGGTGGGGGCATTCATGGTGATCGCCAAGTCATCTACGGCGCCCAAGCCGTCTGAACTCGCCATCGGTATCTCACAGGCCCTCATCACAACGCTCATCGGCCTGTGGCTAGCAATCCCAGCTATCGCCTGCTTCGCGCTGTTCAAGAACTGGCTCCAGAAGCTCAATGCCGATGTTGACGGTGAGGCCATGCGGCTCATGTCACGATTTCAGACGATGGGCAAGAAGTGAGGTCTCGTTGAGGTCCGGTGCGGGGAAGGGATGTCCTCCCCTGCACTGCGATCCGTCAGGAGCAGGTCATGGCAAAGAAAACGAGCGACCCTTCCAGTACCGACATCGACATGACGCCGATGATCGACATGACGTTTCAGTTGATCACGTTCTTCATGTTCGTGATGAACTTCTCCGAGGCCGAGCAGGATGATCGCATCCAACTGCCAATGAGCCGGTTGGCTAAGCCTGTGGATGGTCCGGTCGAGAAGCCGATCACGCTCCAGCTCACAAGCAAGGGTTCTGTGATCTATGCCGGTGAACTGATCGGGTTGCGCGACGTCAGTGGCTACCTCGAGCGGGAAAAGTCGGTGATGATTGACGCCGGTAAGGAGCCGAATACGGCCACCGTCATTGTTCGGGCTGACGGCGCCGCCAAGACTGGGGAAGTGCAGGACATCATCAAGATCTGCCAGGAAAAGGGGTTCGAGAAGTTCGCCCTGCGGGCCAAGTACGACGAGGGGCGGTGAGTCGATGGCGCGCAAGAAGTCGCAACTCTCCGACAAGATCGACATCAACATGACGCCGATGATCGACGTCGTGTTTCAGCTGATGTCGTTCTTCATGTGTTCGCTCAAAATCGTCGCACCTGAGGGCGATTTCGACATCCGCATGCCGCTCGGCAAGTCAGCTAGCGCCGTCGTGGACGATCAGCAGGTGCCGCCGATCCGCGTGAAGTTATCGGCACAGCCGGACGGGTCGCTGGCCGGCATCGCCATGAATGGCAACCCTGTTGCCGACTTCAACGACCTTCAGAGGAAAGTGGTGTCGCTCGTGGGCAAGGGCCGTGGGCCCGACTCGCTGGCCGACAAGACCGAGGTCGAGATGGACTGCGATTACGGCCTCAAGTACGCCAACGTCGTCCGCGCGATCACGGCCGTTTCCGGCACCGTGCAGGATGGCCAGATCGTGGAACTGATCAAGAAAATCAAGTTCACGCCGCCGAAGGCTGGCAAGTAGACCACTGTTGGTCTCGTCGCGGTTCGGGGCACGTTCGCTTCATCTCTAGGCCCGGAGGGCCGGGTCAGCACCAGCCGAAGGAGGTCGGCCAAGCGAAAATGGCAGGATGCCATGTTTCGCGTGTATACGGTTCGGGGCTGCCCATGCCCCGTCGCCGGACGTTCGCTACGGGCATCCTGCCCTACGCTCACTCGATGCTGACTGCGCTCCGGCATCCTGCCTGCGCTTGTCAGCAACGCCGGCTCTCGGGTCACGGGCAGCCCCTCACGGATGATTCCGAGTCCCATACAAGCCCTGAGCGTCAGCGACGGGATCTGCCCAGTTCGCGATCCCCCGGCTCACGCCGGGGGCTTTTATGCGCGCATACAAGCCCTGAGCGTCAGCGACGGGATGATTCCCGCCCATCACCGGCGTGGGTGGAACTTTTCGTGCACGCTTCGCAGGCGGCTGGCATCGACATGCGTGTACCGCTGCGTCGTCGCGATGCTGGCGTGGCCGAGCATTTCCTGCACGTGCCGCAGATCGACGCCGCCGGCCACCAGGTGGGTGGCGAAGCTGTGGCGGAGCGTGTGGGGGCCGATGTCGGGTGGCACTCCCGCCTTGTCGGCGTGAAGCCGAACGATCTCCCAGATCCGCATGCGTGAGAGGCGGTTGCCCCGCGTGGAGAGGATCACCCAGGCGGGGCTGGAGCCTGCGCGGGCGGCGATGGCCGGCCGTGGCCCGTCGATCCATGTCCGCAGGGCCCCGATCGCCCGTCTGCCGAGTGGCACGACCCGCTCCTTGTCTCCCTTGCCGCGACACGTGCAGAAGCTTTCCCCCAGATGCACATCGGTCAGCCGCAGCGCCGACACCTCCGATGCCCGGCAGCCGGTGGCATAGAGCAGTTCCAACAGGGCCTTGTCCCTCCGGCCAGACGGAGTGGCTGCGTCCGGGCTCTCGAGCAGACGGTCCACCTGCTCGGGCGAGAGCGTGCCGGGGATGACGTCGGCACGGCGACCGGCCGTGAGCAGTTCGGCGGGGCTCTCCCGCACGACTCCCTCGAGTTGGAGAAACGCATAGAAGGTGCGGAGGGTCGCCGCCTGGCGAGCCACGCTGGCCCGCGCCAGCCCGCGTCTGTCGAGGGCCGCCAGGTAGTCGCCCAGTTCCCGCACGGAGAGCCGGACTGGATTGCCGTCTGCCAACCAGGCGGAGAAATCCCGCAGATCGCGTCGGTAGGCCTCCTGGGTATTTTCGGAGAGGGCCCGTTCGTGGCGGACATACTCCAGAAACCGCCGCACGAGGATGCCCGTCGATCCCCCCTCCTCTGTCGCAGCGGGGCCGGTGTCGAGAATGACCCGGCGGACTCGGCGGCCAGGCTTCTCGTTCGCGGTCATGGGTGCGTTCGGGGGCGTTCGCGGCTTACGCGTCGTAGCCAAGGTTGGGCGACAGCCACCGTTCGATCTCGGCCACCGCCATGCCCTTGCGGGCCGCGTATGACTCCACCTGATCGCGGGTGATGCGGTCCACTGCGAAGTATCGGCTGTCGGGGTGGCCGAAGTAGAGTCCGCTCACGCTGGCCGCGGGAAACATCGCAAAGCTCTCGGTCAGCGAAATGCCGGCGGCATTGTGGGCGTCGAGCCACTGAAAGATCGCCTGCTTTTCCGTGTGATCCGGGCAAGCCGGATAGCCGGGGGCCGGCCGGATGCCCCGGTATTTCTCCTCGATCAGGTCATCGGTCGAGAGGGACTCGTCGCGGCCGTAGTTCCATTCCCGGCGAACCTTCGCGTGCAGCCATTCGGCACAGGCCTCGGCCAGCCGATCGGCGATGGCCTTCACCAGAATCGACGAATAGTCGTCTTGGTCGCGTTCGTATCGCGCGCAGAGTTCGTCGCAGCCATGCCCTGTGGTGCAGGCGAATGCGCCGATGTAGTCCCTGCGGCCGCTCTCCACCGGCGCCACGAAGTCGGCGAGGGCGTGAAACACGTCCTGCCCCTTGCGTTCCCACTGCTGACGGAGCGTGTGAACGCGGCCAACTTCGGCGGAACGCGTGTCGTCGGTAAACAGCACGATGTCGTCGCCGGCCGAGTTGGCGGGAAAGAAACCGTAGACAGCCTTCGAAACGAGGGCATCGTCTCGAATAATCATCTCGAGCAGGTGCTGGGCGTCGTCAAAGAGCTTTTTGGCCTCCGTACCCACGACCGGATCGGTGAAGATCTGCGGATACTTGCCCTTCAACTCCCACGACATGAAGAACGGCGACCAGTCGATGAAGGGCACCAGATCGGCCAGCGGCACGCGATCGACCCGCCGCACGCCGACGAACTCAGGTGTGTCGATGGTGGTGGTCGCCCAGTCGGTTGTCCACCGCTTGGCGCAGGCCGTCTCGTAGGGAACGAGTTTCGTCTGCTGCCGCTGCTTGAAGTTCTCCACGTCGCGTTTCTGCGCCTCGCGGTTGGCCTGCGCGAAGGCCGTGCGCGAGTTCGGGTTGAGCAGTTTCTCGACGACGCCGGCGGCCCGCGAGGCGTCGG
Organism: Planctomycetaceae bacterium; assembly: GCA_947459185.1. GTDB lineage: Bacteria > Planctomycetota > Planctomycetia > Pirellulales > UBA1268 > CAMCQY01. The sequence goes on from CANHCU010000027.1 coordinate 25,134, forward strand.
TGACATGGATGACGTCGCCGGTGTATTTGGGGGCGATCTTTACCGCAGTGTGCCGGGCCGAGGTGGTCGCGCCGCCGATCAGGAGAGGCAGTTTCAGCCCTTCGTGCTCGAACTCCTGAGCCACCTGCACCATTTCGTCGAGGCTCGGTGTGATCAGGCCACTGAGGCCGACGATATCTACTTGCTGTGCCTTGGCCTCCTCGATGATCTTCGTGCAGGGCACCATCACGCCCAGGTCGATCACCTCGTAGCCGTTGCAGCCCAACACGACGCCGACGATGTTCTTGCCGATGTCGTGCACGTCTCCCTTGACGGTGGCCATCAGGACGCGGCCGCGTTTTGCCGCCGCCGCTCCTTGCGCCTTCCGCTCTTCCTCCATGTAGGGCAGGAGATGGTTGACGGCCCGTTTCATGACGCGAGCGCTCTTCACGACCTGTGGCAGGAACATCTTCCCTTCGCCGAACAGGTCGCCCACCGTCTGCATGCCCCGCATCAGCGGGCCTTCGATGATTTCCAGGCTTGTGGCATAGTGCTTCCGGGCGTCCTCGACGTCCTCCTCCACATGGTCGGCCATGCCCTTCACCAGGGCGTGTGCCAGCCGGGCTTCGACGTCGAGACTCCGCCAGGCGTCGGCCTTGGCCGTGTCGGCGGGATCCCGCTTCTTGACGGTCTCGGCATATTCGATGAGCCGGTCGGTGGCTTCGGGGCGGCGGTCGAAGAGCACGTCCTCGATTCGTTCGAGGAGGTCCTTGTCGATGTCCTGATAGACCGCCAGTTGGCCCGCGTTGACGATGCCCATGTCCATGCCGGCCTGAATGGCGTGGTAGAGGAACGCCGAGTGCATCGCCTCGCGGACCGTCTCGTTGCCGCGGAAGGAGAAGGAGATGTTGCTGACACCCCCCGATACCTTCACCAGCGGCATCGCCTTCTTAATCAGGCGGGTCGCCTCGATGAAGTTGAGGGCATAGCGGTTGTGTTCCTCGATGCCGGTGGCCACCGTGAGGATGTTGGGGTCGAAGATGATGTCTTCGGGAAGGAAGCCGGCCTGCTCGGTGAGGAGTTTGTAGGCCCGCTTGCAGATCGCCACGCGGCGTTCGACGTCGGTGGCCTGCCCCTCCTCGTCGAAGGCCATGACCACGACGGCGGCACCGTAGCGGTGGATCGTCCTCGCGTGTCTCAGGAACGTCTCCTCCCCCTCCTTGAGGCTGATGGAGTTGACGATGCCCTTGCCCTGGATGCACTTCAGCCCGGCTTCCAGAACCTCAAATCGCGAACTATCCACCATCACGGGCACGCGGGCCACGTCCGGCTCGCTGGAGAGGAGCGTGAGAAACTTCGTCATCACGGCGGGGCCGTCGAGCATCCCCTCATCGACGTTGACGTCGATGATGTTGGCGCCGTTTTCGACCTGCTGCCGGGCGACGCTGAGGGCCTCCTCGTAGCGTTCCTCCTTGATGAGTCGGGCAAAGGCCCGCGAGCCGGTGACGTTGGTCCGTTCACCGATCACCGTGAAGCTGCTCTCCGGGCGGAGTTCGAGCATTTCAAGGCCGGAATAACGGCTCCGTCGCTCGGGCGTCGCGGGCTTTCTCGGCGGATACTTCGCAACTTCCTCGGCGATCGCCTTGATGTGGGCCGGCGTCGTGCCGCAGCAGCCACCGATGATGTTGAGCCAGCCCTCCCGCGCGAATTCGCCGAGCACCGCGGCCATCGCCTCTGGCGTCTCGTCGAAGCCACCCAACGCGTTGGGGAGGCCGGCGTTTGGATAGCAGCTGACCAGCCGGGGGGTGATCCTCGAAAGCTCGGCCAGGTACGTCCGCAGCTTTTCGGGGCCGAGGGCGCAGTTGACGCCCACGGTCAGGAGGTCGACGTGGCTGAGGCTCGTCCAGCAGGCCTCGACCGTCTGGGCGGAGAGCGTGCGGCCGCCTTCGAAGACAGTGAACGACGCCATCACCGGCAGGCGGACGCCGGTGTCGCTAAACACCTGCTCGATGGCGTAGAGGCAGCTCTTCAGCACGAGCGTGTCGAAGGCGGTCTCTGCCAGCAGGATGTCGACGCCGCCCTCGATCAACGCCTCGATCTGTTCGCGGTAGGTGGCCACCATCTGGTCGAAGGTGACATCGCGATGGCCGGGATCAGCGACGTTGCCGGCGATCGAGAGCTGCTTGTTGGTCGGCCCGATCGAACCAGCCACGAAGCGGGGACGGTCGGGCGTCTTGGCGGTCGCAGCGTCGGCGGCCTCGCGGGCAAGCCGGGCTGCAGCGAGGTTCATCTCGCGGGTGCGGTCGGCCAGACCGAAGTCGGCCAGGGCCAGGCTCGTGGCCCCGAAGGTGTTGGTCTCGACGATGTCGGCGCCCGCCTCCAGATAAGCCGCATGGATGCCCCGGATCGCGTCCCCCTGCGAGAGCACGAGCACGTCGATGCAGTTCTTCAGATCCTTGGGGTGATCGCGGAACGGGGCCCCGCGGAAGCCCTGCTCGTCGAGCCCCAGGGCGTGCACCATGGTGCCCATCGCCCCGTCGAGGACGGCAATTCGGCTGGCCAAGAGGGCGTGGAGGGAAGCGACGCGGGCGGACTGGTTGGAAGGGGGCATCAGAGGTCTTTTGGCTCGGTGAGAACGGAATGGAATCTGGGCGTGGGCCGCGGGCTGGTCATGGAATCTGTCATGATCGGCAGATCCTGCCCAATCGAATGATACTTTGCCCTTGGATGATAGGCGATTGGGCGATTGGGGCGCGTTGCGCGGGGATGGGGGTACATCAGCCCCGCAGACCTTGCCGCGGTGGGGGCCGCTTCCGGCAGCGAACTACGGCGTTCAAGGGCCCCGCAGCGTGGTGACGATGCTCAGCCTGGGGTTCTGGTAAGGCGTGGGGTGAGTGAAATTAATGGAGATTTTAGCCTGCATTCCGGAACTCCCTTGCCAGGCTTCCTCGGTGACGACGGTGTTTTCCGAGTCGCCGCGGCCCCTGAAGGTGCCCGCGGCCAATAGGAGTGCCCGTCGCCGAATCCCCCCCCCTCCATCATCGTGTTGGTGGCCGTGGCGGCCTTCGTCTGGGCCGCTGCCTGGCGGAATGATCGGCTCCGGCTAGAGGAGGCCAGGCGGCAGCGGCCAGAACGCCTTGCCCAGGAGTTGCCTGCGACCGCTGGCGCGGCGAGGAGTGTCACGCCATGACGCCCGCCGCCGCCGTCCTCGATGTCGTCGATCGATCCTTTCTATGGCATGCGGATCAGGCACGTCGTCAACCCCCGAGGCTCCCGCAGGCTCCGTGCGTTACCGCAGACGTCGCTGTGAGGGAGACGTCTCGACCACAGCCGGCCGCGGCCACGCGGGTGCCTGACACCGCCGCCGCGATCGTTTCTTCGCTGCTCGCCGATGATGGCATGGGCTCGCTCGTGGACAGGCTGCTGCGGGTCGTGCCCCACGCCTGGGCGCATCTGGCCACGCGGGTGGAGAATGCCCACCGCGAGGGCGCAGAGGTGATCGCCATCACCGGCGCCCGCCGCGGTGAAGGCCGGACCACGGTGGTCGAGTGCCTGAAGCAGACGCTCGTCGCGCTCGGCCGGCGTGTGGAGTGCCTCGACAGGGTTCCGCTGGAACCGGCATCGAGAGGCCGCGATGGCGGCAGCGTCGTGCTCGTCGATGCGGGTATCTGGTTTCCGGCGGGGCCGCTTCGCCGGGCATGGCTCGAGCGGCAGAGCCTCGGCTGCCACGCCGTCATACTTGTCCGCCGTGCCGATCAGCCGGCGTGCGAGGCGCGTTCCGCGGCACTCGAGGCGGTTGGGCTGAAGGTGCTCGGCGAAGTGCTCACGATGACGCAGCCGTCGACGAGTGGTGTTCGTGTCTCCTGAAGAGGTGCTGACCGTGTCTCGACAGAACCTCACACGCCAGTGCCCGCCGGATCGTCCACCGCTCACCGGGCCTCAAGAGGCAGCCGTGGCGAAACTCGCCTACGCCGCCACTCAGCCCGCCGCGATCACGGTTCTGTGCGGTCCCGCAGGCGTGGGCAAGACAACTGTTCTCCGCGTCGCCGTCACCGAAGGCCTGGCTCAGGGACAGACCAGCCACTTGGTCTCATGGGCAGAGGTGCGGTCTGATCGCGGGGATCTGGCTGCCGGCCGTGGCCATCTGGCCGCGGGTGAGGACGCCACCGCCCCCGATCTGCTTCTCATCGACGACGCGCATCGCGCCGTGGCTGCCGAATTGGTCGAGTGTGTGGAGCGGTGGCGCCGCCGGCACGACGGCATCGCGATCGTGCTGGCCGGCGAAGGACGACTGCTTTCGCTTGTCGCCAGCGACGCGAGGCTCGAACAATCTGTGCGGTTGCGGGCGACGCTGCCCACGTTCACGCTGGCTGAGTCGCGTCGGCTGCTCGCACCGATGCTGGCGGTCGGCACCGCGGAGGGGGATGGAGACGCTGTGATTCGCACGATCCACGAGATCGCTGGCGGCGTGCCTGCGATCTCGGTGCGGCTGGCCGAGATCGCCGCCATGATCGCCGCCGCCGATCCGGGGCGTCGCATCACCCCAGACGACGTCGAGACAATCCACCGACGGCTTTCCCTCAGCGCCGCATGACGGAAAAGGCGAGTGTCACCAGATCGGCAAGCTCGCTCTTTATCCAAGCCCGCAGCGCAAGCAAGGGAGATGGGAACGCCGACGGGCAGGGTTTCAGCCGTCAGTCCGATGCTTCGGCAGCCCTCGCGAGATAGGCCTGCACCGAATCTGGAGAGTTGGCCTCGGGCCGGCGATCTGGAGCGAAGGCCGTGAGATCGAGTGCTGGCGGGCGGCCGGTCATCAGGTCGGCCAGCAGCACGGCCGTGCCGGTCGATTGATGCAGCCCGGCGCGGAAATGCCCAGCGGCCACGAAGGCGTTGCTGCAGGCAGGTGCGGCACCGATGAAGGGGCACCCGTCGACGGAGCCCGGCCGCAGGCCGGCCCACGACTGCTCGAGCACGGCCCCAGGCAGCGGTCCCAGCAGTCGGTGTGAGAATGCGATCAGCCGCTCGATCACCTGCGGCGTCGTGGCCTTGTCAAAGCCCGCATCCTCGATCGTCGAGCCCACCAGCAGCCGGCCGTCATTCCGTGGCACGAGGTATTCGAGCCCGACGTTCACTACCCTGGTGAGCACCTGCCGGGGCAGTCGCAGCAGTGCGATCTGGCCACGGATCGGCCGCGTTTCGACGTGCAGACCGAGCGCTGCTGCGAGGTCGCCCGACCAGGCGCCCGCCGCGAGGCAGTAGCGGTCGGCCCGCACGATGTCGGTCGCTGCCCTCCCCTCGCCAGCGGCGATGCGAATTCCCTCGATGCGGCCGTCACGCACATCGATCGCTTGCACGTCGGCCGCCGGCATGATCTCCACGCCTCGCATCCGGCACGACCGCCCAACCGCCTCGAGATGCTGCGGAGGCCGGATCCGCATCTCCTCGGGCAGCAGCAGACCGGCGAGGATCCGGCCCTGCTCGACAGCCGCCCGCAGGGCCGGTTCCTGCCTGGCGAGATCGGGGCCGGTGAGCCAGTCGCAGCGGGCTCCTTTGGCGTGCCAGGCACATTGTGCCTCGCGGAGGCGGGGGATGCCCCGCTCGTCCGCTGCCAGATGCAGGCCGCCGCATGCCTCGAGTTCGTTGTCGATGCCGGTCTCGTTGCGGAGTTCCTCGGACCATTTCCGGTGCAGTCGGTCGGAATAGGCCGTCAGCCGGTCGTTCGCCGAAGCGGCGGCAGATTCTGGTGCCGGCGGAAAAATACCGGCCGCCGCCCACGATGCGGTGTCGCGGCTGGCATCGCGGCTGAGCACGCGGACCGAGAAGCCGCGGCCGGCAAGTTCACGAGCGATCGACAGCCCGATGATGCCCCCGCCGATGATGCAGCAGTCGGTCATGCCGGAGCTTTATCCCGTTCCAGGTTCCCGAGAATTGAAGGAGATGTCAGGCGTTGATGGCGATGTCGGGCGTGTCGGCAATGTTCACCCAGACATGCACGTGGGGCGCCCCGCGGAAGTGCCAGACGAACGACGGGCCCTCCAGCCGCCAGCAGTCCCAGACGCCGTCGTTGCCCAGGTCACCCTGGCGATAGAAGGCGAGCCGACAGGCGTCGAGGCCCCCCTGGGCGTCGAGACACTTCCTCGCTTCGGCCCGGTCGGCGGTACGGAAAGGTTCGAGGAGCAGAGCGAGCACGCGATCCATTTCGGCCCGCTGGTCGGCGGAGAGCGCTGTGAGCGGGATGCCGGGCGCTGCCCCGCCACGGCCCCGGAAGGCGACGGCGTTCTCACGGGGCAGCGTATCGACGAGGGCCTGCGACCGCTGACGGCCGTCGAGCATCCCAAACACGCCGTTTGCCGCCACGGCCTGCGACCAGAAGACGTTGCCGGGATGATTCGGCTCTTCCGTGTCGCCAGCGACGTCGTGGCCGTAGAAGATCGGTCCTCCGAAGGCGACATGCTCGGCAGAGTCGCCGTCGCACCGCAGCGTCATGTGCCGGCCGGTGAGGAGAAACTGAAACTGTCCCGAACCGGGCTCTCCGATCAGGGCGATCGACTGGCCGTGCCCAAAGCCTCCGGTATCGTCCTCCAGTTGCTTGTCAAAGCGGGCATGCCATTCGGGGGCGATCAGTTGCTCGAAGATGTCGCGGATGAGTCGCTTCTGGTCGCCGGTGAAAAAGCTGCCTGCCACGTCGGGCTCGGTGGCATTCCAGTTGTTGGCGACCCGAGTGCGAAGCAGACCGAATTTTGGGTGCACATGATCCCAGGCAAAGCAGACTTTTTCTCGTTGCTGCGGCGACAGCGAGGCGTGCAGCAGCCCGGCGAGGGTCTCGGACGATTGCTGCGCGATTGCGGCGGCGGGTTCGTCGCCAAAGAGACGGCCGGAGCCAGCAGGAAGCGACAACGCTGCCGCGGCGGCACCCGCACTGCCGGCGAGGAAATGACGACGTGACAGGGAATGGATCGGCGTTCGCATGTCGAGAGCCTCCGGAGTGAAAAAGCCTTATGAAAGCCTACGGCATCGCCGCCGGTGGTGCCACTGACACTCGGGACAGAAAAACGTCGATCGCTGCGTCTGAACGATCCGCATGATGGCCGTGCCGCAGTGACGACATGGCTCTCCCTCGTGACCGTAGACACGGTGCTGCAACTGGAACTGCCCGGAGCGGTTGTCGGCTGTCTTGTAGGTTTCGTCCGTGATCGTCGAGCCCTCCATGCGAACGGCCTCGGCGAGAATGCTCCGCGCGGCGGCCGCGATCTGCTCCCAGCGAGCGGCGCTCAGTCGGCGGCATGGCACCCGCGGATCGATGCCCGCCGCAAAGAGAATCTCCGCGGCGTAGATGTTGCCGATGCCCGCTACGGCCTGTTGGTCGAGTAGCGCCACCTTCACCGCGCGGCGAGACTGTCCCAGCCGGTCGCGAAGCTCGCCACCCGTGACAGCAAGCCCGTCGGGCCCGAGCCTCTCGGGGCCGCAGGCGGCGGAGAGGCCGCGTGCGTCGAGTAGCCGGATCGTGCCCAGCCCGCGCCGGTCCCAGAACAGCAGGCGGGGGTGCTGCCGCGACTCGAGCCCGATTTCCATCCGCAGGTGGGCTTGAGTGGGCGGGTCGGCCACGAGCAAGAGCCCCGTCATCCGCGGTTCGATCACCAGCCACTCACAGCCCATCTGCTCCCGTTCGTCCAGTTCGATCGCCACCCGCTTGCCGAAACGGTGCACTGCCGCGATCCGCCGTCCCGTCAGCCGCTGTTGCATGCCGACGGCCGCGGGCTGAAGGGAGATAGGCCGCACGGTGCCGCGAGGAAACGTCGCACTCTTGATTCGCAGCCCGGCCAGATGCGCGATTCCTCGACGCATCGTTTCGACTTCAGGTAATTCGGGCATATTTCACCAGATGTTCGATGGTAGCAGTGCCGTGGCAGGCTACAATCGAAGGCGTCCGGATTGTTCGACGTTCCCCCACCGCAACGGTCACGACCATGACACCAGCACTCCCGCCCGCCGCGCCGCCGCTTTCGCAGGTGCCCGATACCTTGGGGCGATTCGGCCGGTTTGGCGGCCGGTATGTCCCAGAGACGCTTTCCGCGGCACTCGAGCAGCTCGAGCAGGCCTATGACGAGGCGATCGCCGACCCCGCGTTCGCGTCGGAACTCGATGGTCTGCTCTCGGCGTTCGTCGGCCGGCCCACCCCCCTGCTCTTCGCCAAGCGGCTCACCGAACTTGCCGGCGGTGCCCAGATCTACTTCAAGCGCGAGGACTTGAGCCACACCGGCGCTCACAAGATCAACAACACGCTCGGCCAGGGGCTGCTTGCCCTCCGCATGGGCAAGCGGCGGATCATCGCCGAGACCGGGGCCGGCCAGCATGGCGTGGCCACGGCGACGGCCTGTGCCCGCTTCGGCCTCGACTGCGTTGTCTACATGGGGGCCGAGGATGTGCGGCGGCAGGCACCCAACGTCCGCAACATGCGGTTCATGGGGGCCGAGGTGCGGCCGGTCGAAAGTGGCTCACGGACGCTCCGCGACGCGATCAACGAGGCGATGCGGGACTGGATGGGGTCTGTTGAGACGACGCACTACATCATCGGTTCGGTCGTAGGCCCGCATCCCTTTCCGCGGATCGTTCGCGACTTCCAGTCGGTGATCGGCCGGGAGACGGTGGAGCAGTGCCAGCGTCAACTCGGCCGCCTGCCCGATACCGTGGTGGCGTGCGTGGGGGGCGGCAGCAATGCGGCCGGAATGTTCTATCCCTTCGTCGATCACAGCGATGTGCGGCTCGTCGGGGTCGAGGCGGGCGGCCGGTCTGGTAAGCCGGGCGACCACGCCGCCAGTCTCAGCTACGGCAGCCCCGGGATTCTCCATGGCAGTCTGAGCTACGTGCTGCAGGACGCCGACGGCCAGACGGCGGACGTCCACTCCGTGTCGGCGGGGCTCGACTATCCGGGCGTCGGTCCCGAGCACAGCTACTGGCGGGACGCCGGCCGGGTGGAATACACGAGCGTGACCGACGCCGAGGCGCTCGATGCCTTCGACCTCGTGGCGCAGCGGGAGGGAATCCTGCCGGCGCTCGAGACATCGCATGCCTTGGCTTGGGCCATGGAGGAGGCAGGCCGGCGGCCGCCGCAGGAGATTCTCGTCGTCTGTATGTCGGGCCGCGGCGACAAAGATGCCGCCGAGATCGCCCGGCTCCGAGGGCTGTCGGCTGACGGCACATCGGTCCCGGCATGACGGGCTGACCGGCTGCACGAGAGCGTCAAGATTGAGTTCGCGTTGATTGAGTCATCGAGTGAGTCACCGCTTCAGTCACGAGGAATCGATTCATGTCAGCCAGTTCCACGGCAGCCGGTCCTTCGAAAGTCTCTGTGCTCGCGGACGTGTTCACGACGCTTCACACACAGGGCCGCGCCGCATTGGCGCCGTTTGTGACGGCTGGCGATCCGGACATGGAGACAACGCTCGCCGTGCTCGAGTCGCTCGACCGGGCCGGGGCCTCGCTCTGTGAACTCGGCGTGCCCTACAGCGACCCGATCGCCGACGGCCCGGTGATCCAGTCGTCCTACACGCGGGCTCTGGCCGCTGGTTTCACGCTTGAGCGGCTCTTCGAACTCTCCCGGCAGGCGACGCAGCGGGTGAAGATGCCGATCCTCGCCATGGCCAGCTACTCGCTGATCTATCGCCGCGGTATCGACCGCTTTGTGGCCGATGCGAAGGCGGCGGGGCTGACGGGATTCGTGGTGCCCGACCTGCCGATCGAGGAATCGGATCAGCTCGATGCGGCCTGTCGGCAGGCTGGCCTGGCCCTCGTCCGACTTGTTACGCCCACCACGCCGCCGGAGCGGGCCGAGGCGATCGCCCGGAAATCCACCGGCTTCCTCTACTGCGTGTCGGTGGCCGGGGTGACCGGGGCCCGCACGGATCTGCCCGCCGGCCTGATCGATCGGGTGCAGTGGCTGCGGACGAAGACCGACGTGCCGATCCTCGTGGGCTTCGGGATTTCGAGCCCGGAGCAGGCTCGGGCCGTGGCGGCGGTGGCCGACGGCGTGATCGTGGGCTCGGCGGTGGTCCGCCACCTGGCCGAGGCGGCGAACCAGCCCCGCGAAGCCTTTCTGCACGGGCTCAAAGGCTATGTCGGCGACCTCGTCGCGGCCACGGCTCGGTAATCCGCCACGGCTCGGTAATCCTAGTGGCAGCCAGCTAGACCGGCGGCTCGACCAATTGCTCGGTCCATTGCGGATGCAGGCCGGCCTCCTCGACGGCGATCCCTGCCCGTATGAGCTCGGCGACGATCTCGGAGAGAGCCCGCTGTGGGGAGTCCGTCGTGGCAGCCGGTGAGAACTCGATCCTGCAGTCGAGGATCGTGGCATCGACGGCTTCGACGTGGTCCGCCAGCCGGCCGACAAGCCTACCGATCAGGGCCACAGCTGCCTCGGCCTGTCCTGGACAGTGGAGGCGATATCGCCACGGACGACCCGCGGAGAAGGCCGCAAAAGTCGCGGGGCCGTCGTGCAGGAGCCGTCCCTCCGCGAGCACCGCCAGCTGCGTGAAACAGTCGGGCACGCGCGCGTCGTCGATCGTGGCCACGACCGTGCGACCACCGATCTGCAGGTCGCCGATCAGCCGCTCGACCGACCGTCTCTGCCGCGGGTCGAGGCCATTGAACGGGTCGTCGAGCACGAGCAGATCGGGTGCGTGCAGAAGCGCCCGGCCGATCAGCAGCAGTTTCGCCTGTCCGGCAGACAGGCCGTCGATCGGCGCGGCCCCCCTGCCCTTCAGCCCTGCCAGATCGAGGGCCCGGTTCACGGCGACCTGCAGCCCTTGGCCGGTCAGACCCGCTGCACTGCCGAAGAGCGCCAGGAACTCGTCGGCCCGCACGGCCGGCCACTCGGCAAGCTGCGCGGGCGCGTAGCCGAGGCAAGCCCGCACCGCGTCGGGATCTCGGCGGACGGAGTGGCCGGCGAGCAGGATGTCACCGCCCCGAATCGGAATGGCCGTGGCGAGGGCTTCCGCGAGCGTGCTCTTGCCGGCGCC